>JBLRXC010000054.1:0-17288 GCA_047920975.1 Bacteroidales bacterium
CCTGAAAGGCCAAGCAGCCCCAGCCATCCGGTAAGAGCCAAAATAATACCTGCGATTACCAGTATCAGTAACCACAACTCAACCGGATCTCCAAATATTTTATCCTGCTTCAAAAGGAAATAGGTTTAGCTAAATGTCACACTTCAACCATGTTATTTCAGCCTGATTTTCTGGCCCGGGAAAAGCTGTGCATCGGCTGAAAGATTGTTGTGCCGGGCCAGATTCTTAAGCCTGATACCGTAATCCTGAGAAATGCTGTGAAGGTTTTCACCCGGGATTACCTGGTGAACCCCTGCTTTGTGTCTTTTTTTCTTACGCTCAAGATATATCATCTGCCCTTCATCAATTTTATCCTTTCTCCTCAGCTCGTTATTGCGATATACCTGATGGGTGTAGATATTAAAATCCTGTGCAATTTGATGAAACGTATCCCCCTGGTTTGCATAGATAAACTTCACGCCATTGTTTTCAAAAACCTGCCGTCCGGCAGGACCAATACTCACCGGCCGGAAATCTTCATTTCTTCCGGTTGATTTTCTCATATGATCGGCTGTTTCTCTCTCCTGTTTAAGAAGTTCAGCATAAGGGCGGCGATAGTAATGATCATACTCATAAAGCCTGTTGTTTTCAATAATACCGATGAGCAGATCGGGATATTTCGGGTTGGTGGCATAACCAGCATTTTTCAAGCCATGGGCCCATGATCTGTAATCCTTTATATCAAGCTGAAACAGCCCGGCATAACGGTCGCGTGTTGTCAGGAAGATGGAGTGGTCTTTATAGGAATCAAAGGGACTGTTATATTGCCTGAAACATTCATTTTTTTCATCATCATCCATATGGTAGGAGAGGCCATTCCAACCCTTGTGGCATTTGATCCCGAAGTGGTTATTGGCTTTTTGGGCAAGGTTACTGTTACCCGAACCCGATTCAAGAATAGCCTGAGCCAGTTTAATGCTTGCCGGAATTCCGAAAGCATTCATCTCTTCAATGGCGGCCACTCTGTACATCTCAATGTACTCCTCCCTCGTAATCTTCCGCTCGGGCACCTGACCGGGTACCGTCAAGATTATCAGGGCAAAAAGAACCAATAAAAAACCTTTCAATGGATGCATAAAATGGATTTTCAACGCCTTACAAAGTTCTTTTATTGTAAGGGATTGGAAATGACCGGCGATGAAATTTTATTCACAACAGTTTGTTAATCCCCGGTAAAAGCAAAGAATTTAAACAGGGAGCACAATGCCTGAACAGCTGCATACCCTCCTCCCGGGAGTTATATCGTCTTCTGGCTAGTCAAGCTTGTGCACCACCAGGCCGCTTCTGAGTTTTGGTTCGAACCAGGTGGTTTTTGGCGGCATGATGTTTCCGCTGTCGGCAATGTCAATCAGTTGCTTCATGGATACCGGGTACAGGGCAAAGGCAACCTTCATTTCGCCACTGTCAACACGCTTTTTCAGTTCTTCAGGTCCGCGGATGCCACCGACAAAGTCTATCCGCTGGGAGCGCCTGAGATCTTCAATACCCAGGACAGGTTCCAGTACCTGGTGTGTGAGAATGGTTACATCCAGCACACCGATCGGGTCATGGTCGTTGTATGTACCTGTTTTTGCAGTCAGGGCATACCATTTCCCTTCCATGTACATGCCGAAATTGTGCAGCCTGTCCGGCTTATAAATGGAAGTTCCCTTCTCTTCGATCACAAACCCTTTGCTCAGCCGGTTCAGAAACTGATCCGTGGTAAGACCGTTCAGGTCTTTTACAACACGGTTATAGTCAATGATTGTCAGTTGATTGTCCGGAAAATGTACTGCCAGGAAGAAGTTGTATTCTTCCTGGCCTGTATGCCGGGGATTCTTGTCCCTCTTCTCTTTGCCAACCAGCGCAGCTGCCGCAGTCCGGTGGTGTCCGTCGGCTACATAAGTACTTGGTATTTTACCAAACAGTTCTGTGAGGGTTTCGATAATCCCCTTATCCCTGATTACCCAGAAATGGTGACCAATGCCATCATCCGCTACAAAATCATATTCGGGTACATTGCTTAGAATAAAGGATTTCACAATATCATCTATCTCCTGAACAGCAGGATAGGAGAAGAAAACCGGCTCCATGTTGGCATTATTGATCCGCACATGTTTCATCCGGTCTTCCTCCTTGTCAGGCCGGGTTAGTTCATGCTTTTTGATCACATTGTTCAGATAGTCATCAACTGATGCACAGCCCACCAGCCCATACTGGGTCTTTCCCCACATGGTTTGTCCATAAATGTAGAGATACTCATCCTTGTCCTCGACGAGCCAGCCATTTCTTTGAAATTTCAGGTAATTTTCGTGTGCTTTTTCATAAACGGAATCATCATGAACATCCACATCCGGATCGAGGTCAATTTCCGGTTTGATAATGTGGAGCAGTGAATACTGGTTTCCACTGGCTTCCAACCTTGCTTCTTCTGAGTTTAAGACATCATAAGGTCTTGAAGCAATTTTCCTGACCAGGCTTTTTGGAGGCCTGAGGCCTTTAAATGCTTTTAATACTGCCATTTCAAAACAGGGTATTAATATTTTCGGTTAGGGTAATTATCTTCCGGAATAAGATCTTCATCGAATTCTCTATCAAAATCATCCACCGGATCTCTTTCCATGTGATCTCTTTTGTCTCTTGATGTCTTCTGCAGAGAACCGATCAATGCTCCGATCATCTTTGTGAGTTCCATCAGTTCGTTTCTCGATTCGTCAATCTGGGTTTCGGTAAAAATCAATTGTTTTTCAGCTACCGAAGTGAAAACGATGCATTCGCGGATAGCACTTTTTGCAATCTTCAGGTAGTAGATGAATTGATTTTTATTCCTTGATGATCCTTCTGCGATATTGAATGCGATCAAATGTGAAGCGGTCAGAAAACGTTCGCCGAATGTTTTTGTGTTTTCAGGGAATGTTTTGGTAGCATTCAGAACCCAGTCGATGTAATCAAGTGCTTTGTGATAAACCCTCAGATCTTCAAATCTGAAAAAAGTAAGGGTTTTTGATAAATCCTTTTCCATAGTTTTTACATTAGAAATTAATAACCTCAGTGAATTGTATAATAACCGTTAGCAGCTACAAGAGACCCGGGCTGAAAGGCAGAGGGGGGCTTGCATGCTGTCAACCGTTGCAGTTGTTTCAGTTTACTTTAAAGGTAATGTCCCCTGTCTTGAGAAAGCGAACAATTTGCTCAGCTGCAGCAATACCTGCATTGATATTGGCCTCGGCTGTTTGAGCGCCCATCTTTTTGGGTGTAAAGAAGTACCTGCCGCTGTAATTGGCAGTAATTTCGGGTGCACAATCAGGTGCTATGTCCGAAATGTACTTGAAATCACTGCGTTCAGCAAACATCTTTTTCAACCCTTCTTCGTCAACTACCTCTTTCCTTGCGGTATTGACCAGGGTTGCCCCGAAAGGCATTTTGGAGAGTAATTCAAAATTGATACTTTTTTTTGTTTTTTCATTGGCAGGAATATTCAGTGAAATGTACTGGCAGGTCGTGTATAGAGCTTCAACACTGTCCAATGGGGTCACGCCGTGTTCTGAAATTTTTTCATGCGGAATAAAGGGGTCGCAGGCATATACTTCCATTCCAAATCCCTGTGCGATCTTCGCAACAAGTTGCCCTACATTCCCGAAGGCATGAATCCCGAATTTTTTCCCCTTGAGTTCGGTCCCGGAGGAGCCGTTGAAGAAATTACGGGCTACATAAACCATCATGCCAAGTGCGAGTTCAGCCACTGCATTTGAATTTTGTCCGGGTGTGTTCATCACCACCACATGTTTTGCTGTTGCTGCGGCAAGATCAACGTTATCGTATCCTGCTCCTGCACGTACCACGATTTTCAGGTTTTTTCCAGCCCCGATCACCTCTTTGGTCACTTTATCGCTTCTTATAATCAGGGCATCCACATGCTCAACGGCTTTTTCAAGATCAGCCTGCGTTCCGTATTTTTCTAACAACAGAAATTCAAATCCTGCACGCTCAATTACTTTTCTGATACCGTTCACGGCAGCAGCAGCAAAAGGTTTTTCAGTTGCAACAAGTATTTTTGCCATGTCTGTAATATTTTTCAGTTTAACAATGCTATCCTTTCATTTTTTCAAACGCCTGCATAGTTTCTACCAATGCGACGACACTCTCTTTGGGAAGGGCGTTGTAGGTCGAGGCCCTGAAACCTCCGACTGACCTGTGGCCTTTCAGCCCAATCATTCCTTTTGAACCGGCAAAGGCCAGGAATTCCGCTTCAAGCTCTTTGAACTCGGGGTTCATTACAAAACAGATGTTCATCAGTGAACGGTCTTCCCTGGCAACGGTTCCGACGAAAAGTTTGTTTCTGTCAATTTCATCATAAAGGATTTTTGCCTTTTCTATGTTCTTTTTCTCCATAGCAGCAATGCCTCCATTGTTTTTCAGCCAGATGAGGGTCTGCAAGGCTGCATAAACCGGAAGGCAGGGAGGCGTGTTGAACATCGATTCTTTACTGATGTGGGTCTGATACCTGAGCATGGTGGGAATTACCCGGTCAACTTTACCAAGGATATCGTTTTTGACAATGACGAATGTCACACCGGCTGGTGCAAGATTTTTCTGGGCTCCCCCGTAGATGAGCGCGTATTTTGAAACGTCAACAGGACGGCTGAAAATATCTGATGACATGTCAGCCACGAGTGGCACAGGGCTGACTATATCGTGCCTGATCTCTGTACCGTAAATGGTGTTGTTGGTCGTGATGTGAAAATAATCCGCATCAGCCGGAATGGTATAACCCTTTGGAATGTAACTGAATGTCTTGTCTTCAGAGGAGGCTACTACATCAACTTCACCAAACAGTCTTGCCTCTTTGATGGCTTTTGTTGCCCATTCGCCTGTGTTAAGGTAGGCGGCTTTTTTGTTAAACAGGTTAAAAGGCACCATAGCGAACTGAAGGCTGGCGCCGCCACCTAAAAACAGCACCGAATAACCTTCCGGAATATTCAGTAACTCTTTGAAAAGGGCCTGGGCCTGATCCATCACAGCAACAAATTCTTTGCTCCGGTGCGAAATTTCCATAACGGATAATCCTGTACCTGCAAAATCTTTCACCGCTTTTACCGTCTCTTCAATGGTAAACTGAGGCAAAATCGAAGGGCCTGCATAAAAATTGTGTTTTTTCATACGGATTATGTTTTAACTATGAATCGTAATTGTAAACAATATTGTTCTGCTTTAATTCAATCTGCAAATTCAAATTATATAGCTTTGCCAGACTTTTGGCAAAAGTATAATTATTCCTGTTAATAAAATAACGAACAAGGTTGCTTTGGCTTATTTTGGAATGATTCTAAAATATGTTCCTCATTTTTAAACTTATGTACAGATAAGTTATGGTTTCAGTTGATGGAAAAATCGATGCATTTATACAGCTTGGAGATTGGCTCAGGTCAATTGAAGCCAGTGGTGCTTCAGCCAGGTCAACAGATAGTCAGGAACTGAAGGAACTGATTGGGGAAGCTCACAATCAAAATCCGTGGTTTATTCCTGAGTTTGTCAGGTATGCTTTGAAAAGTATTGGAGAAAGCCTGAAAGAAGATAAGATCAGAATGTGGTTAAGCAATTATCCTGATTTAGGGGTCAGAACTGATAATCAACGGACGGTTGCAGTGATCAATGCAGGTAATATTCCACTGGTTGGGTTTCATGACTTCCTTTGCATTACATTGTCAGGACATCGCTACCTTGGCAAACTCTCTACTGATGACCGGGTATTATTACCTGCCATCGTGGAAAAACTTATTGCATTTGAGCCGGGTTTAGAAGGATATTTTAATTTCCCGGAAGGAAAATTGTCAGACTTCGACGCAGTGATCGCCACCGGGAGCAATAATTCAGCAAGATATTTTGATTACTATTTCGGCAGATATCCGCATATCATACGCAAAAACCGGAATGGGGTGGCCATCCTTACCGGGCATGAAGATCAGGAAGAAATGGAATTGCTTGCTGATGACATCTTCCTTTATTTTGGGTTGGGCTGCCGGAGTGTTGCCAAACTCTTTATCCCCCGGGGCTATACATTCGACAACCTGTTCAGGGTTTTTGAGAAGTACAGGAGTATTGTCAATTTGCATAAGTATATGAACAATTACGATTATTACAGGTCCACTTTCCTGGTCAACGGGACCGGCCACCTGGATACCGGTTTTTTACTGGTCAAAGAAGATATGGGTTTTTCATCCCCTCCGGCAGTTCTTTTTATTGAATTTTATGATAATTTGGATTATCTGAAAAACAGGTTGATCCAAAGCAAAGAGGAAATTCAATGCATGGTTGGCCGGATCGCGGATATGGGTGGCGTAGTGCCTTTTGGCAAGGCACAAAATCCTGACCTGTGGGATTATTCCGATGGAGTTGATACCCTGGGATTTCTGACCGGATTAAAATAACCCGTGATTTTTAGCACCGGGTAATTTTGGCAGACTCCCCGTAAATGAGTTATTTTGTAAAACAATGATCAGTACTTATTAAAAAACAGATTTTATACCAAATTTATGAAGATAAAAAAAGGTTCTTATACGTTATTGATTACCCCTTTCAAAAGGGATTATTCACTGGATGAAGATGCACTCCGGAGACTTGTTCGTCTACAGGTGGAATCGGAGATAACCGGGATTGCTCCCCTGGGGGTCACTGGTGAGAATTCTCTGATGACAAACGATGAAGTAAAGCGGGTTGTTCAGATTATTGTAGAAGAGAACAGGGGACGGAAACTTGTCTTACCCGATATTTGCATGATGGGCACTCAGGAATCCATCAACCGGGCAAAAATGTATGCTGATCTCGGTGCGGATGGTGTGGTATCTTTCACGCCTTACCTGGTGCTTCCAAGTGCCGCAGGTTTAATGAATTATTATACTGCACTGGCCGATGCTTCACCGGTACCGGTAATCTTACATAGCTCTAAAGGCCGCACAGGTGTGGAACTCACGCCCGAAATGACAGCGGAATTGGCGAAACATCACAATATCCCGGCCACTAAGGACGGCAAAAAAGAGCTGGATCACCTTGCCAAGCTGGTTTATCTGACGCGTCACGATGATTTCCTGGTTTTTACGGGAAAAGACACAACAGCATTCCCGACAGTTGCTTTTGGAGGTGCCGGTTCCTTTACAGTTGCCGGCAATGTGATCCCTGATGTGATGGGCAGGATGATCAATCTTGCACTGGAGGGAAAACTTCAGGCTGCCAATGCCCTTCACATTGAATACTATCCCTTGTTTGAAGCATTGCGCTTTGAATCCAATCCCATGGCAGCAAAAAAGGCACTTGAGATGATGGGTTTGATCAATGGTGACCTCAGGCCGCCACTGACCAAACTAAGTGCCGGGAAGACCGAAATACTAAAGTCGTTGCTTATGGAGCGAGGTTTGTTAAAATAGTCATTAAAAACACCTCATGAAATGAAATCCATAAAACTATCAGCGCCGGCTACCAGCGCCAATGTTGGTCCCGGCTATGACATTTTCGCCCTGGCGCTGAAAGACCCGTTTGATGAATTTGAAATCACCATCACGGAAAGTAGCGGTGTCACGATTGAAGTGGACAACGACATGAACGGGATACCTGTCAATCCGCGTGACAACACAGCAGGACTGGCGGCCCTCGAGTTGATCGGTAAATATAAAGTGGTGCAGGGCGTGCATATCCGCATCATCAAGCACATGTGTTCTGGGGGAGGCATGGGAACAACCGGGGCCTCTGCAGCAGCAGCAGTCATTGGACTGAATGAACTCCTGGGCTTGAAACTAAGCACCAATGAAATGATTGATATCGCAAGAAAAGGAGAAGTTGCTTCCGGAGGTTCGCCTCATGCAGATAATGTTGCAGCAGCTATCCTGGGTGGGTTTGTCCTCGTCAGGAGCTATGAACCGATGGATGTCCTCAGACTCGATTTTCCGGAAATGCCGGTTGTACTGGCAGCGATCAAAAAAAGCCAGCGGACCACCCGCGGATTTATTACCTATGAGATCGGACAGGAAAAGTTGAAAGCACAGATGGCCGGGTGTTCACGTGTGATCCATGCCATCCATTCAAGGGATCCTTTTGAGTTTGGAAATGCTATCAGTGTTGATTATATCCATGAACCGGTGCGGGGGGCGGCCATCCCGGGTTACTGGGATATAAAAAAGAAGATAATGGAAATGGGAGCCTACGGTTGCACTGTCAGCGGGGGAGGATCGTCCGTCATTGCATTCACACCATCAGGCAGACAAGCAGATATCGCCCAATATATGGAATTGGCTTTTAAAGGAAATCCTAACTTTATCCGCGTGTATCAAACTGAGACATCCAACACAGGTGTCCGGATACTGTAAGTTAAAAAATCAGGAGGACGTAATCAAATATTTGCAGGTTCAGCATATGGATAAACGCAACCTGCATACGAACCAAATAGTTTTACGAGCATGATCCAATTTAATTTTCAAAATAAGATAGCCCTTGTTACCGGTGCTTCGCGCGGAATAGGCAAGGCCACTGCCCGTCTTTTTGCCGAAAGCGGAGCCCAGGTAGTTGTTCATTACCATCAACATGCCGATGCGGCGGAAAAGGTATTATTGTCGTTGCCTGGAAATGATCACAGCATGTTCAGAGCCGATCTCTCACAACCCGAAGAGGTAAGAAAACTTACAGATTTCTGCTTTGGTAAATACGGCAGGTTAGATGTGCTTGTCAATAATGCAGGTGTTTTTGAAGAGTTCAACGTCATGGAGATGTCTTACGGTGACTGGCAGGCGGCATGGAACAGGACCATTTCAACCAATCTTACCGGGGTTGCAAATCTCTCTTTCCTGGTGGCCAGGGAGATGAAGGGTAAAGGCGGGTGCAGAATCATCAATATCTCTTCCCGTGGGGCTTTCAGGGGAGAACCCGACGCACCTGCCTATGGCGCCTCCAAAGCCGGATTGAATGCCCTTGGGCAATCTATGGCAAAAGCCCTTGCAAAATATAATATTTTGGTTTTTACGGTAGCGCCGGGATTTGTAGACACGGATATGGCATCCTCTGCCATGGTAGGGGCAAGGGCCGGGGAGATCATGCAGCAAAGTCCGCTTAACCGCATTGCCCGCCCCCGGGAGATCGCCCAAACCATTTGCTTTCTTGCCGCTGAGGATAATGACTACCTCACGGGTTGCATTGTGGATATCAATGGAGCATCCTATCTGAGATCATAATCAAAACTTGCGATACAGTTTTGATCTAATTCACTTTTTCAATTCAGATTGCATTCAGGTTTTATAAAAAGTCTCGGAATGGCCTATATATGTGGCATTAAGGATTTAAAGCCAAAGGATCTGTTGTGGTCCGGAACGGCATCTAAGAAAGGCATGATATTTGCCATCACAAATAGTTTTTCAGAGATTATCAGGAAAAATAGTAAACAGCATATTTTGTTTACTGATCAGAGTCAGATATTTTTTCAGGTTGATGTTTGATTCGGTACACATCGAAAAAATGAGTTTCTTAAAATATTTAATATTTATTTTGCTGATATCGTTTTCAGCAACCGGTCAGGTTAATCTGCCGAGGGTGGTTGTATCTACAGACATAGGTGGTGACCCAGACGACAGACAATCGCTGGTAAGGTTATTGTTATACAGCAATGTTCTGGATATAGAGGGCTTGATAGGTGCCGGATACCAGGCCAACCCTTTGCGCGGGGATACCAGCAAAATCAATGAAGTGATAGCCGCGTACGCTTCCGTCAGAGATAACCTGTTGGCACACGAGGCGGGTTTTCCTACAGCTGCCTACCTATTTTCAATAACAGCCGAAGGACAAAGATTTGATGGATTGCCAGGGATGGAAGGGGTTGGTAATGGGTTCTCAACGCAGGGTTCCGACCTGATCATCGATATTTTATCCAAAGATGATGATCGTCCTGTCTGGTTCCTGGCCTGGGGCGGAATAAGTACACTGGCGCAGGCGATATGGGACATCAATGGCTCCAGTGTATTCACTCAGGCACAAAAAGAGGAGATGCTAGGGAAAATTGTTGTTTATGACATCGCTGGCCAGGATAATGCCGGAGCCTGGATCGCAAGCGAGCACAGCTACATTCCATATATACGCAATCAAAAGATTTTCAGGGCCATGAGTATTCACTCTGCCGGAAACTGGCCGGAGTCAGACTTGTTGGACCCTCCTTACAATTCAGAGGCGTATTTTGACAACTGGTATGCAGGCAATGTGATCAACAATCACGGAGTTTATGGGACCATGTACCCTCCTGCAGCATGGATTTATGAGGGGGATAGTCCGTCTTTTATGTTCTTATTGCCTAACGGGCTGAACGATCCTGCGGCTTGGTGGCAGGGTAGCTGGGGTGGCAGGTTCTCCCGTGAGAAAGAACTTAACCCTGTCTCTTCGATGGGTGGAGTATTTCAGTCATCTGAAGACGCATACAAACCATTCTATATGTATGCTAAAGAATATGATACCTGGACATATCCCGGTGGAAGTACATACACGGATAACATATATGCCACATTACACCGTTGGAGGCCGGCATTCGACAACGACTTTGCCGCCAGAATGGATTGGACACTGACGAATAACTTTTCTCTGGTTAATCACCCTCCCGTTGTTGTTCTGAATGGTGATACCAGCAAGGCTGTTATTTACCTGAACGCATCCTCCGGCCAGATTTTTAATTTAAATGCAGCAGGGACCTATAATCCCAATCCGGAGTATTCACTCAACTATAATTGGTGGATGTATCCTGAACCCAGTATTTACAATGGCTCATTTACGAACCTGATTTCATATTTATCACAATCAGAAATTTCATTTCAGGTGCCGTCAGATGCAGTCGTTGGAGATGAGTTTCATGTAATTTTAACAGTTACAAACAACGGCAAATCATACAACACTGCCGGACAAGGTGCTTTGGGTACACTTCCGCTTACTTCGTACCGGAGAATCGTTGTTCAGGTTGTAAATCCGGGTGCTTATCTTAACCTTCGTCTGTTTCTTGAAGGACCTTACGAAGGGACTGAAATGAATGCTGAACTGAACAGTGCAGGACTTCTGCCCCTCAGTCAGCCCTATCATCAATCTCCCTGGAATTATTACGGGACGGAAACCGTTAATTCAATCCCTCATGTGGATGTGGTTGATTGGATCCTGGTTGAACTCAGGGACGCTCCAAATGCTGTATCTGCAGAAGGATCAACCATGTTTGACCGTCAGGCTGCCTTTCTTCTCAGGAATGGTTCAGTTGTCGGAATGGATGGAAACTCATTGCTTGAGTTCAATGAAATATTCTCAAACCAACTGTACGTAGTCATCTGGCACAGGAACCATCTGGCCATTATGTCATCGGCTGGATTACAAGCTGTAGATAATGTCTACACCTACGATTTTTCTGCTTCATCATCAAAAGTTCTTGGTGGTTCCTCAGGATATAATGAGATCGGCAATGGCCTATGGGGGATGGCTGCAGGCGATAGCAACCAGGACAAGAAGGTGGATGGTATCGATAAAATATTTTGGACCAATAATGCTGGTGAACAAGGTTACCATATGGCAGATTGCAACCTTGACGGTGAAACAAATAATCCTGATAAAAAGGATGCATGGTTTTTCAACGTGAATATGGCCAGCCAGGTGCCTGATTAATCATGATTTTCATGAACTTCATCTCATTGTAAAGCGTGAAAGGCTTTGGGTATCAGGAAAGACCAGCTGCATTTTCATAATATTTTAACAAAAAAGAATTTAGGTTTGAATGAAAAGAGCCGGACCATAACAGCAGGCTTAACTCTCGTTTGATTTCCTTGTTTTAATCCGGTTGATGAGGATATAGGTCACAATTTTGATCCCAAATTTCCATGCCGATTGTTTGAGGGAACCCATGAGGTTCTTCCTCAAATCAACGAAACTTTTCGACAGCAATTGTTCCTGAACAGTAATAGAATGCCTCAACAAAAATTTAGCGGTTCTGATAGCCTCAAATGAATTGAGGTTTTTATACTCAAAGTGTTGATTCATGATAAATCATTTTCATCATCGGTGAAGAGAATCCGGGAAAAGTGCTTTATAAGATTCCTGGAAAAAATAACCCTTCTCCCCAGATATATCAGAAAAAGGATAAACAGAAAAAAGGCCGAAGAGATGAGGAATCCCTGGGCAAAATTGCCTGTTTGATCGCCATACCAAAAACTGAATGAAAACATCAGGAATATGGCCACTGCAAATGATGAGATGATGACAGAAATGTAGGTGAGCAGGATTACACCAGCCCTGGTGACTTTTTGTAGTAATCCTAATTTAATAAGATCCACCTTTGCATTGACATAGCCTTTGATGACTTCAGCCATACCTGAAAAACCTTCGGAAAAATCGTTACCTGCCATTATGATATTTTATAGAATGATGCATTGAATGGATTATCTCATCAGGTTGATTTCTTAGCTTGCTTAGCCTTTTCTTCATCCATTTCTGCCGCAACTTTTTGCTGCTCAGAAGTCTTCCTTTTTACTTCTGATTCAAGATTTTCGAACCTGCTTCTGACATCTTCGACAAAATCATTGACATGTTGCTTCATGTTATCTACCTGCTTACCAAGGCCTTCGGTAACATCATTGGTCAGTTTTTTTGTTTTCTTTTTTATTTTATTTCTGGTTTTACTCCCTTTGTCTGGGGCAAATAAAATTCCAATTGCTGCGCCTGCTGCGGCTCCGGTTAAAAATCCGATCAGGATGTTTGTTGTTGACTTTGACATAGTTATTTTTTTTAGAAATTATACAATGTGAATAAATACAGGCAAAACCATGCCATTTGAGAATTCAGCCTTTTAGATCAATTTTAAGAGTGACTTGTAGAAAATAATCCCCATTCTTGATTACAATTGTAGATATTCTTAAACAAAAGAATTTTATAATTTGCTGGTGATATACCCAAAACAGACGGTTGTTATTCAATCAATCAGGTCCTGTAGCTCAATGCTAAGGGCAAGGGTGGAAGGACTATTTAAATTCAGATACAATGATTTTCCGGATGGCATGATTTTAAAAACAATAAACCATGCATTGAAATTATAAACTAAAAATATAGGAGACATTAATTATGACTATGGTAAAAATAATTGAAGTTATTGCTTCATCAGATAAAGGTTTTTCGGAAGCAACTCAAAATGCACTGGAAGAGGCTTCCAAGACGTTAAAAAACATCAAATCAATCTACATAAAACACATGAATGCCAATGTTGAAAACAACAGGATTGTTTCTTATGGTGTAAATGCAAAAGTTTCGTTCGAGATTGAGAAATAAGTAAAATGACATTGAAACAGTAGGAGTAACTGCTGCTGGGGTATGATTGCGGAAGTCTGCATTATAATTCGATACCCAACCGGCTGAGTTTATTATAAAGGGTTTTCCTGTCAATGTTCAGCAGAAGAGCTGCTTTTGTTTTGTTGTAATTCGCTTCCCTGAGTGCATTTTCCAATACAAGTTTTTCGGCCTCCTCGGCAGCATTTTTTAGGTTCAGAGTAGTCTTGTCCTCATTTTCATGGGTAGAAAAGGCCTGCAATGATCTGAACTCTTCAGGCAGACAGCTAAGGGTAATAAGATTTGTGCGGGTTATGAGCACACTACGTTTCACAATATTGCGCATCTCGCGAAGATTACCATGCCATGGATACGTGCGGAATGCATGCAGAACATTACTTTCAAAATCCACGACATTTTTTTTCAGATCGCGATTGGCCTCCTGAAGAAAATGCTGGGCAAAGATGATGATATCCTCACCGCGCTCACGCAACGCTGGCAATTCAATCTTGAATTCATTAATCCTGTGATAGAGATCTTCACGGAAGTGTCCTTCACCACATGCCTTCAGCAGGTCGAGGTTAGAGGCAGTAAGAATCCGTACATCAATATTAATACTCTTGCTGTCGCCAACCCGCGTAATAACCTTTTGCTGAATTGCACGCAATAGCTTTACCTGGGTTTCATAGTTCAGGTTCCCGATTTCATCCAGGAAAATAGTGCCTCCACTGGCTTGTTCAAAAAAGCCTGATTTGTTGGCAATAGCTCCGGTAAAAGCACCTTTTATGTGCCCGAACAATTCACTTGCAGCCAATTCACGCGGTATGGCTCCGCAGTCAATGGCTACAAATTTCTTATCTCTGCGGGAACTGTTTCTATGAATTAACCGGGCAATATATTCCTTACCTGAACCAGTTTCCCCTTGAATCAGCACCGACATATCGGTTGGGGCTACGAGCTTTGCCTGATCAACGACCTCACGCATTTTAATACTTTCACCGGTAATAAAGTGATCGTTTGATCGTAACTCTCTTTTAGGTTTTTTTTGGAGTGCCCGTTTGATGATTTCAATAATTTCCTCCGGGAAAATAGGTTTTGTTACATAATCATATGCACCGGATTTAATACTGTCAACCGCCGCTCTGATTTCAGCATATGCAGTCATCATAATCACTGTGGTGCCGGGCGCTGTCTTCCGGATGTATCGAAGTATTTCCGTCCCGTTTATATCCGGTAGCCGGATATCACATAATGCAACATCAATGTGTTCATTTTGGATCAACTTGATTGCAGGTTTTCCCTTTAGAGATGTAAATATTTGATATCCTTCACGTTTCAGATAATTCTCCAACAGATTTACAATGTACAGATCATCATCAATAATCAGGATTGACGCTTTCATAAATGGCTGCGTTGAATAAATATGCTGTAAAGATACTTAATTCTCAAAGTGCCTGGAATATTACTGCGAGAATTCACCTTTAGCATTCCGGATCAGCGTAATAGACAATTCTAAATTATTGATAGCATCTTCAATGAGCTTTGGATCCTTTTGGGAATTTTTGTGATTCAGGTACCTGCCTTCGATAAGCCTGAGCACTGAGGCTGTGTGTCTCAAACCCAATTGCTCAACGGAGGGTAATAACCGATGGGCCACCTCAGCTATCGTGTCATAATCACTTCTTTTAAATGCTTTTTTTATTTTTTCCAGTAAGTTTTTAGTATTGTCCAAAAAAGTATCCAGCATCAGAAGGGTAAACTCCTTATTATCCCTTGTGATTTTTAGCAATTCAGTAAGATCATAGCCTGCAGCAACCTGCTTATGGTCTTCTAACTCAGAAATTTCTAAGTTTTCATGTTCTTTGCCTGCAGTATGCATTATTATTTTCCTGTATATATCTTCTTCCCTGAAAGGTTTGAGAATAAAATCATCCATACCCGAGCTCAGATATTTTTCAATATGCTTTTTTAAAACATTGGCTGTCATGGCGATTATTTTGGTTACTGGTTTCCTTTTGTCCTTCATCTCCACTTTTCTGATATGTTTTGCTACATCAATACCGCTGGTACCCGGCATATTGATGTCAAGAAATACAAGATGGTAATGTCCCGGGGCAAAGCGCCTGATCGCCTCTTCTCCGGAATTTACTATATCGCACTGAACCTTATATTGTTTAAGGATCACTTTTCCCAGGATACGATTGAAAGGGTCATCATCAACAAAAAGAATTTTAACCCGACTAAGTGAAACGTCTGGGAGAGAAGATTGTTTTTCGTCGGCCTCCTGGTATGGTTCCGATGATTTTTTAAAGGTCAGGGTAAACATGAATTTTGAACCTTTTCCAGGAGTGCTTGTCACACTTATATTTCCACCCATAAATTCAATCAGGTCCTTACTGATAGTAAGGCCAAGACCTGACCCGAAATAGCTTCGGCCAACTGAATTGTCAACCTGGTGAAAAGGCTTGAAAATATTATCGATTTCCTCCTGGGATATGCCAATACCTGAGTCACTTACCTCAAAATGCACGGCAAGATTTTCTGCAGTGCTTTGAATGGCTGAACAGTCAATGACCAATCCCCCTTTAGGCGTGAATTTAATGGAGTTATCCGCCAGGTTAATCAGTATCTGACGTAGTTTAGAAGGATCTCCGAGTAATACCACATCCAATGATTGATCACAACTTACCCCAAAGCTCAGATTTTTCTTTTTCGCCTTGAACCCCAATACATCCTGTACCGCTTTGATTACGTTTGTGATTTTGAAAGGTACCTCATCTATTTCCAGATGCCTGGATTCAATTTTGGAGAGTACCAGAATCTCATCTATGATAGATAATAAGTGCTGAGACGAATTATTGACGATGTTAAGGTAAGAAGATTGCTTTTTCGTTAACCGGGTTTTGTTGAGCTGTTCGGTAAAACCTAAGATCGCATTCAGCGGGGTCCGTATTTCATGCGACATTTTGGCAATAAAGTTGCTCTTGGCCTCATTGGCCTCTTCAGCTTCTTCCTTTGCAATCTGAAGCTTCTTTTCAACAAGCTTGGTTTCTGTAATGTTTTGTAAAACAATCAAACATAAAATCTCACCATTCTTATCATAGACTGGCGTAAGTTGTATGGCAAAATAATCTTTTCCATGACTAAACTCTCTGCTGACAGAGGTACCCGAAATGGCAATTGTTAAGAGGGGTTTTAAAACATTAACAAAGTCGGGTGAAAGATAATTCAAAAGGTTTTTTTCTTGTTTCTCAGAATGAACACCATTGCCTTTTGTTTTTTCACTGCCTAGGCTGATTTGAATATCCAGATGCTTATCTACCAGCATAACCAAAAGACCAGGTATTGACTCCGCCAGTATTTTCCAGTAATTTAATTTTTTTTGTTGCTGTTGAATTTGTTGGAGTTGTTGTCCAAAGAAAAATCCTGACTCAAACACGCTTATTTCTAAAGGAATTTCATCATGACCCAGTTTCCTGAATTGAGAATAGGTCTGTACGATTTTGCCATCTTTACGTAAGTGTGGAACTTCTTTCATCAAGGGTTCCTCGTTCACTCCGTCTTTAAAATTTTGCAACTCATCTTTCAAATAATTCTCGTAATCAGGAAGGATTGCCTGAATGGATTTGCCCGAGATATCATCTGACGGTGAATAACCCAACAGATGGATTGCAGAATCATTGATCCGATATATTCTCCAGTCAGAATCGTAAACAATAACCGGGTTCGGCATAATTTCCAAAAACATGGCTTTCATATTGATTTATAGTTGAATATGATGTTATTTGTTTTTAAAGTATTCCTTAAAAATACAATTTTATACAAAAGTGTCGATATAGTTCCACAAGTTTCATGCGGAATGACTTAAATGTAAAGTTTTAAATTCCATTTAACCAGACAATTGAATGGTTGTGAATGAAACTGGGTTGATTGGTACAGTATATGGATTCTTTTACAGC
>JBLRXC010000055.1:0-17045 GCA_047920975.1 Bacteroidales bacterium
CTATGCAATCTATTTGTGGATTGTAAGGGGCATTGCCTTTCCGGTGGATGCAACTACTGAGGCCTGGATATGGCTGTCACTTTCAGGCCTTGTGGGATTTGCCATTGGCGACCTGCTTCTTTTTCAGGCATTTGTTGTCGTAGGAGCACGTATTTCCATGCTCATCATGTCCTTGGTCCCTCCCATTACGGCTCTCACAGGCTGGATTATCCTGGGGGAGACCCTTTCATTTAAAAGCCTTTTGGGTATGTCCATGACCATTACCGGTGTTGCACTCGTGGTGATCCGGAATGAATTGCCGCCGCCGGATGAGCAGCGCAAACGAAAACTCAGATTCTCCTATCCGGTAACAGGGATTCTGCTGGCTTTTGGAGGTGCCGTCGGGCAGGCTGTGGGACTTGTCCTAAGTAAATTCGGAATGAAAGATTATGACCCTTTTGCTGCTTCACAAATCAGGGTATTGGCAGGCCTTGTTGGTTTTACCGTCATTTTCTTTGTTATGCGCCGCTGGTACCGGGTCAGGCAGGCTTTTAAAAGTCCGAAGGGATTACTTTTTACCGGGATTGGATCTGTTTTTGGCCCTTTTCTGGGGGTTTCATTTTCTCTAATCGCAATTCAACACACCAACACGGGCATTGCGGCAACCATTATGTCAATCGTTCCCATATTGCTGATTGTTCCAGCCATATTCATTTTCCGTGAAAAGGTTTCGCTAAAGGAGGTGATTGGTTCATTCCTGGCCATCGGAGGTGTGGCCATTTTGTTTCTGGATTAGCGTCAAACCATTTCTTTTGCAAATTGTTCCTTTAAAAACAACAAAGATGAAAATAAGTGCACGCAACAAGTTAAAAGGAATTGTCAAAGAGATCAGGGAAGGTGTGGTAAGCACCGAAGTAACCATTGAACTCTCACCCGGCGTTGAGATCACATCCGTCATCACCAAAACCTCTGTAGTTGAGCTTGAACTGGCCGTCGGTAAAAAAGTCTATGCTGTTATCAAGGCCTCAAACGTGATGCTTGGAGTGGATCATTGAGTGATTTGATATTCTCTAACAAATTTTGGCAATTGACTATTTGGTAAGTCTCATTCTTAACCCTCCTCTCACTCCGATCCACCATTCAGAAGTAATGTCGTCGTAGCTTTTTTTGCTCAGGGTATAGTTTGCGATATCTGCTCCGGTAATGCCTGATTCAGGTAAGTGTCTGAAAACATGATTGTAAAGAACTGGACCGGCAAACAGTTGCAGACGTTTCACCAGGATTGTTCCAACGGTGAAACGCAGTTCATTCAAAAGGTCGAGTTCAACATCTTCCCATCTCCAGGAATCCCGCATCAGAGTGCTGTGCAGTTCTATCTGCATGACTGTAGAGGCAGAAAAATCAAACCCGCTTCCGATTCCGAATCCGAAACCCCATATCCTGTTGGAATCAAAAGGTCTGGCGCTATAGCTGAAGATATTGTAAAAATGTGGAACTCCGATCCGGAATGAAACTCCCAGATGCATTCCATCGGAACCCGAAATTTCAAACTGCCGGTATGCCCCTTTTTTTACAATGCTGATAAAACCGATGGGTACACCTGAAATTGTATCGGCAATATTGAGAAAACCAAGTTGCAGACCTTTCACTTTTTCGGCAATATTCAGGAATCCGGCAAACTGGGCACCACTGATATCCCTGCTGATATTCATAAAACCGGCGAATTGCGCACCCCTGCAAAAATTACCTGTAATATTTGCAAACCCGGCCGCCTGGAAGGCATCCGCTTCACCGCCGGTTACATTGGCAAATCCCGCTGCCTGGAATCCTGTGATGGAGCCACCGGTCACATTGGCAAACCCCGAAGCCCGGAATCCTTCAAAATTTCCCCCAATTACATTTGCAAAACCCGACATCTGAGCACCTTCACTGTTGCCGTCAACGATGTTGGCAAATCCGGCTCCCGAAAAGTTTTTTCCATTACCCCCGACGATATTCAAAAATCCAGCACCGATAAATCCCTCCGCTGAGCCTGTGATCAGATTTATAAACCCTGCACCGGCAAAAGCATTGACATCAGCCAGGTCGATGTTCATGAACCCGGCGCCCTGAAAGCCTTCAAAGTTGCCATAAACAAAGTTGCCAAAACCTGAAAGTTGAGCCCCTTTCACCGGGCCGGTATTGATATTCATGAAACCACCTGCTTCAAATCCTTCCACACCGCCGGTAATACCGGCGAGGACATTCAGACTGATGCGGTAACGGTAATCAGAGGAGTTGCGGCCCTCTGTTCCTAATGATGGAACGATACTCAGTTGAAAATCGCGCAGTGGCTTATGCTCCTGTGCCGTTGCAAATAATGATATGAATATTAGCTTTGCAATCACTGACAGGGCTGCCAATAATTTTCCTCTTTTCATAAATTTGATGTTTAATGTGTTGAACACGAAAGCAAAATTATGAAAAGGTAACCCTTGAAAAATATTTTTTTGAACGATGGTGGCTTTTATAGGATCTGGTAAAAAAAATTGAATTGTTCTCCCATCAAACAAATCGATCTATCCGATGTTAAAAAAAGATTGAGTTGCTATGCTCAGAATCACGAGGAGTCAGTTTGACCATTTTTATCGAAGTCATGATTACAAATAATAAAGCCGCGATAAAAAAAGATGTTACTGAACTGGTTTTATTCAGGAACAGCTACCTCTTCTTCATCTCCTTTTTTGTCATGACCCTATGGGCTTTCTGGTCATCTTATTATAACAAGCTTTCGGGCAATCATCCGTTCATCATTCATTTTCATGGAATTGCCATGACCCTGTGGTGCCTGATGCTGATCAGCCAGGCTTTACTGATCAGGTTTAATCGGTTCCGGATCCACAGTATTTCCGGAAAATTATCCTTTGCTTTGGTTCCTGCCATCTTTATTGCAGGATTCAGCATTGCACATTACACAATCAAGGACATTGATCCGGTGTACAATTATTACTATTATCTCGTAGCATTGATGTTCAATGCAGTCATAGCATTTACCCTGATCTATGGACTTGCAATTTACTACCGTAAAAATCCGGCAATGCATGCACGATTCATGATCAGCACTGTATTCCCATTATTTACGCCGGTTACAGACCGGATCATTTACAAAAATTTTGATTTTCTGGTCAGGCTGGCGCCTACGCTCAACGGTGTTCCGATGGTTCCGGTGTTCGGGTTTCTGGCTGCTGACCTGATCCTGATTGTCATGGTGGTGTGGGATTGGTTCTCAAACAAAAGAGTTGGTGCGTTTCTGATCGCCCTGCTGATCGTATTGGTGTATCAGGTTTCGGTTTTGACTTTCTATGAATTTAGTTTCTGGAAGTCGTTCGGTGATTGGATCATGGGAATTCCCCTCTCCTGATAATTCCTGGTACTCATTTATATAGCTGACAACAATGGGTATGACAGTTTGAGAAATCCGGGACCATTTGATATATTACCTTAAAGCAAAAAAATATTACTTTTGCAGGTTCATTTTGGCCCCGTAGTTCAATGGATAGAACGGAAGTTTCCTAAACTTTAAATATAGGTTCGATTCCTATCGGGGCTACAAAAACCGCTTTATAAAGCGGTTTTTTTTTGGCACGTTCCTTGAATGATTTCGGACGGGCGCCCAAATTTTTTAAACCTTCCCGGTTCAACGGGAAATAAAATCTAAAACGATGAAACGGTTGACAGAAAAATTTGGGATCAGGACGTTAAAAATGGGTAAAAAGCGAGTAACCCGTATTGCAGTCCGCAGTTTTTTACCATTGTTTATTCTATTTGGATTCCCGGCTTGCCAGAAAGCATGGTATGGTTACGATGGCCGGCCCGGTGATGCTTTTGTGGCTCTTACCTGGCAGGTTTCTGAGCCAACTTATGTTGATGCCGGCACAGGTGCCATTCCCTACAAATTCTATTACGGCAATTTCTATAAAATTTTCCCGGGATTTTACAACCTTTATTATGAAGGCAGGGTTTTTACAGGAATTTACTGGGCAAGCTACTCATGGGAAGTAGTGTATGAGATTTGGGAAGTTCCCGGTGAGCGCGGTGGATGGTATTACAATGGAGCCAATGGTCCGGATAATTTCTTTACCCTCGAATTAAGTCCCTATGGGCCTTATATTGTAAACCAATATAAAAGCACTGAATTGAGTGAAACGTATGAGCTTGTCGGGGAGTCGGATGATGAGATCACAGTCATACAAAAAGGTGAAGGAGTACATATGAAGATCACTTACAAAAGAGTGAGTCCACAAATGATGGATGCAGGCAATAAGATTTCAGGGGATTAACTGCTTCATACAGACAGAAGAAATTTGGATCAGGCCGGAATTACTTACCGGCCTGATTTTAACATGGCTGAATTATCTGATCATGGCTTCAGCAAATTTCAAATCAGCCGGACGTGTGATCTTGATGTTTTCAAAATTACCCTCTACTAGGTTGATTTTTTCTCCCATGGCTTCAACAACTGTTGCATCATCGGTAAAACTTTCATGATATTCCTGTTGGTATGCCCTTATCAGGAGATCGGAGTAAAAACACTGCGGCGTTTGAATAATCCTGTATTCTGAACGGTTAACCGGAATACTCCCGTTTCCTAAAAATTTCCGGATTGATTCGTTGATTTTTACAACAGGGACAGCATTTCCTGATTCTTCAGCTTTTCTGAACACATTGCTGAGTGTACTGTGGTTCACAAGTGGTCTGACACCGTCATGGACACCAACCAGACTTGCAGGGGATATCCATTCCAAACTATTTTTTACTGATTGAAAACGGGTTTCTCCACCTTTGGAGACCTGATGTGGAACTGAAAATTGATGCCGTTTGCACAAAGAGGCCCAAAAATCTGCATAGGGGTCTGGCAGGGCAACAATAATACCGATATCATCAGCAAAGTCTGAAATATTTTTCAGGGTATGCATCAGGATTGGTCGTCCGGCGATATTGAGAAATTGCTTGGGGATTTCCGCTTGCATCCGTTTCCCCTGACCACCGGCCACAATGATCATCCATTTTTTCAAAATTTGTGCTTTAATGACTTGCCAACAGTGAATCTTAAAGGATGAGCATAGCATCACCATAGGTAAAGAACCTATACTTTTCTTCCACTGCCACTTTATATGTCTTCATTAAAAGATCATAACCGGTAAAAGAAGAAACCAGCATAAGTGCTGAGGACATGGGAAGATGAAGATTGGTGATGAGCGCATCGGCAACGGAACATTCATAAGGTGGAAAAATAAATTTATTGGTCCAGCCATTGTAAGGTTTTACTTTTCCCGTGATGGTAACTGCCGTTTCAAGGGCTTTTATGGTTGTGGTTCCCACAGCACAGATTTTATGCTTTTGCTCTTTGGCCAGGTTAATGATATTGGCCTCGCTCTCCAGCACCTCCATTTCTTCTGAATCCATTTTGTGTTTGGTCAGATCTTCGACCTCAATCTCTCTGAAATTACCTAATCCTGCATGAAGTGTTATCTCTGCAAAATTGACTCCGGCCAGTTCAAGACGTTTCATCAATTCCCTGCTGAAATGAAAGCCGGCGGTCGGTGCAGCCACTGCTCCTTCATGCTTGGCATAAATCGTCTGATAACGAAATTCATCATCGGGTGTAACAGCTCTCTCATGAATTTTGGGTAGGGGTGTTTCGCCCAATTCCTTCAGAATGGCCTTGAATTCTTCATGGGTCCCATCATATAAAAAACGGAGGGTTCTTCCGCGTGATGTAGTATTATCGATAACTTCAGCTACAAGTTCTTCATTTTCACCGAAGTACAATTTATTACCAATCCTGATTTTCCGGGCAGGATCCACCAGGACATCCCACAGGAAAGTTTCACGATTGAGTTCGCGCAACAAAAAAACCTCAATACGGGCTCCGGTTTTCTCTTTTTCTCCGTAAAGCCTGGCCGGAAAAACCTTGGTGTTGTTCAGGACAAAAACATCCCCATCACCGAAATAATGGATGATATCTTTGAAGCTCTTATGCTCAATCTCCTCTGTTTTCCTGTTTAAAACCAGTAGTCTGGATTCATCACGATTTTGAGGGGGAGTGTCGGCAATAAGCTCTTTTGGCAGGTAATACTTAAATTGAGATAATTTCATACTAATCAAACATTGCGTAAAATGTCACTTCTAAAAAAGGGGTGCAAAGATACTACCAATTTAACGAAAAGTCAATATACAAATTTTGTTATTCTATTTGACTGCTAAATACTGGGTAATGTTACCTGAAAAAATCGCACACTGAATGGCTTAGATCAAATATATGTGACAATAGTTGCATCACTCAGCAAATTTTTAAAGCTGATTTCACGGCTGTGACCTCTGACAAATAATGTTGGATCACCAGCTAAACCCTTCATCCGTCAACCATTTACCCTGGATCTTCAGGGTTTGCTCAATCACATCGCGTACGCAACCCCTTCCTCCCCGAAAACCGGATATATATTTGGAGATGGCTTTTATTTCAGGCACAGCATCTGCCGGACAGCAAGGGAATCCGGCTTTTTGCATGGGCTTAAAGTCAGGGAGATCATCTCCCATATATAGCACCTGTTCAGGGTCTATATGATTGTCGTGAATAAACTTTTCAAATACCTCCAGCTTATGGGTAACACCCAGGAAAAAATCTTTGATTTTCAGCGCTTCAAAACGTCTTTTCATGGTTTCTGAATTTCCCCCTGAGATAATAACAACCCTATAACCCAGTCTTACTGCCAGATTCAAAGCAAAACCGTCTTTGACATTGGCTGTCCGTAAAGCATCTCCATCTGCCTGAAGAATAACAGTGCCATCCGTTAAAACGCCATCATAATCAAAAATGAAGGTTGTGATATGCCTGAGTTTACTCTTGTAGTTCGTCATTTTTTTCATTTTTTCATTTGCATGATCTCCCGGCTGATCAATCTGTATATCTCGCGAAGTTCCGGTTTGTCGATGAGAAGACGATCATGTAATTCCATCACTCCCTGATCACCGCGGATTGCAGGCCCGGTTTGAACTCCTGCTGGTTTTTCGTCCGCTACTTTGTTCGCAGTCTCCCTGATCAAAGGTCTCAGTATGTCAAAATCGAAATGTTTTTCTTCAACTATTTTCCCGGCAATATGATACATGAAATTAGGAAAATTACTTGCAAACACAGCCGCCAGATGCAATACTTTTCTCCGGTTGGAATCAACTTCCAGAACATAGCCTGATATTTCACCTGCCAATTCTTTTAACTGATGCAGAAATGACAGAGTATTGGCCTCGAGACAAAGCGGGACTTTCTTTAAGTTCACTTTCCGATGCTTCGATAAAGTTTGGAGGGGGTATAACACCCCGTAGTTTTCCGAGACTCTTTTCAGCAAATCCAAAGGCAATGAACCGGAAGTGTGAATAACGGGCAAGTCGCCCAGCTTTAGTTTACCTGCAACCTTCTGTGTTGCTTCATCTGTTAAAGAAATAATGTATAAACCGGCATTTTTCTTCACTTTATCCAGATCCGAAATAAATTCTGTGTTCAGATCATCAGCAAGTTGTTCCGCCGATGATTCAGTCCGGCTGAAAACCTGTACAATATGCTTCCCGGCATCTTCAAGTGCATAAGCCAGTTGTGTAGCAACATTTCCGGCACCTACCATTACGATATCCTGGATCTCTGACATCTGCGTTTCAATTGTCAGCGAAGATACAAAAACCCATTCAGCAGACAATTCACCAGCATCATGAAAATTCTGAACTCGTCTATGTAAATCCACTGTGATCTGAACTGTTGGTTTCATTTTTTTAAAATAGTTTTGCTTCATGAAACAGGTTAAATTATTTGTCATTTTTATTTCCTTTCTGAACATTGTCCTGGCAAGTAGCTTATTTGCACAGGTAAATACAGAAAAATTCCGGAAACATGCGAAAACGGAGGGCTTTATTTTCTCTGCGGGATTTGGGTTCGGTTACAGTGCCGGAAATTCAGACTATGTTTCTGCCGATGCAAGTGCACGCGTTGATTACAACGGGAAAAGCAACAATGCCTTCCTGGTGGGCAATTTCGATTATAAAGAGTCGAACAAGGAGAAGGCGGTTCATAAAGGATTTCTGCACTTCAGGGGTATCCGGCCCCTGACACCGGGTCTTGCCCTGGAAGGATTTCTGCAGCAGCAGTTCGATCAGTTCCTTTTACTGAACGACCGCAAGCTGATTGGCACCAGCCTCCGCATCCGGACAATGGATTTCAGGTCAGTCAAAGACACCCTTACAGGGTTGAGTTCATACCTTGGACTTGGAATCATGTATGAAAGGGAAGTTTATAATGTTGGTTTGGAAACAGAAGAGCTGGTGAAAAAGGAGCCACTCAGGATCTCAAGCTATCTTACATTTGATTATGCCATATCGGAAAGGATTAATTGCTGGGTTGTGGGATATTATCAACCCAAAATAGACCGTTTTGATAATTTCAAAGCAGTACTGGAAGCAGGAATGGAAATCTCGATCATTGGCAGGCTTTTTTTTACATTTGATCTGGGATACAGGTTTATCAGCGAACCGGTTGGGGACGTGGAAAAATATGACGTTGTCATCAAAAACGGGCTTCGGGTTACCATACCTTAATTTTCATTAGTAATTGTGAATTATATTCGAAGCAGTTAGAACGCGGGTACTCCAGCTTACAAAACAGTAAGAGTAGCACCATTTATAACCATGACTTCCGGAATAATAATAAAAAAGCCCTTGCATCGGGGATGCAAAGGCTTTTTATTAAAGATTAAAGTCTTGTTATTCTACAATCATCTTTTTGGTGATGGCTGTTTCACCGGCTTTCACCGTATAGAAATAGACACCCCTCGAGAGATTGCTGCCATTGATCGGAAGTTTGTTCAGCCCAGGTGATGCAACGCCAGCATTGTAGGTATAAACCACTTGTCCAACCATGTTGGTAACGTTCAGCGAAAGATTGGTAGCTTCTTTCACGGTTACGAATACTGTAGATTCTCCTCTGAAGGGGTTTGGTGAATTCTGAGAAACCTCAATGTTTGAAACTAGTTGATTTGCACCAATACTTGTTTCAATGAGATCCATTTTAGCCACTTGCATATACCTCATGAAATTTTCACCATAAGGATCTTCGTCACCTCTTACAGCCAGTCCGGGCTCATTATCAGTCTGGTAAACCAGGTGAATATAATTATCAGAGGTATGTGAAATAGAGGCGAATACACATTCATCAAAAATATGTACCAGGTCAGAGGTCAGGTGGAAGAAACTCCCCCACCAGTCACCGCCGCTGTAACCAACCCTTGCCCACAGGTGACGGAAATTCTGAAGTCCGTTGTCATAGGTTTCTGTTACATGACTCCAAACAACAAAAACATTATTGTCATCATCTACATGGATTGAAGGCTGGCTTGATGCGCCAAAATAATAAAGGCCAATTTCTGAAAGCACATCCCAGGTCCCGTTATTGTTCACATCCTGTGCCCAACCAATAAGGCTGTAATCATCTACTAATTCTGTATATGGAGCATCGCTGTAAGGATTCAATGCATTGATATGGTTGCTGAAAGTAGGACGTCCCTCTTTCCAATAACCAACACCATCAACCAATGGAAACCAGAATGAACCGCCGGCATTATCTTCATGGGCTCTGTTAATTCCAAAAGCCACGTGTACAGTACCTGTTTGGTCAATGGCAAGCGCATGTGTTCCATCAACACAGTAGAAGGTATCGGTTTGACCGCCCGGCCAGTTTGGATAGGGACATTCCCAGATCACAGTTTTGGTCCAGGTATCTCCACCATCGGTTGATTTCAACAGGGTCATGTCCACCCATGAATCACCCGTTAGAATAGCAACCACATCACCACGTGCCTGAATTTCGTAGGTATCACCGCTAAAACCGTCATAGTAAGTTGGGCCGATTTCAGGAATCAGCATTGGCTCAGGGTTCCACGTAACACCACCATCGGTTGAACGGCCGTAAAGAATGGCGCCGTCCATTCCCTGGTAAAGGGTTCCACCGTTACCTGTAGGTGATGTGAGCGGCAGAATATGGATCACACTGTTATCTATTCCTCCGGTGGCCATCCGTGGCCAAAGGAGTCCGGTTACGCCGGCAGGCATGGGCATATTGATCTGCCAGTTCCAGGCTCCGGTACCTTTGGTTGCCCTTGTACCCATCGTCAGACCGGCTGTTCCGCTCACGTGGTTAAGAACCACTTCCCCTCCTTCTCCCCAGGGTGCATAGGCCGGCCATCCGGTGCGGTTTGGCTCAATTTTTTCAGTTGGCCAGGGTCCCCAGTTGTTTCCATCATAATAATTGTAGCCAGTACCCCTGTCGGTGGCAAAAGCAGGATGAGCCCATCCGGTAGTCCACACCAGGCCAACAGTTCCATCGTCGAAAAGATGTATCCTGTTCTGCATGGATGCGTTACTTTGGAGGTCGTAGTAAGTGTTTCCGGCAATGGCCTCCAGGGGTGGCCAAAAGTCGGCTGCAGGCATGACTTCATGGCTGAAGTTCATGGTTTCTGTAATGGCTTTGTCTTTTTTAACTGCGTAGTCCCGCATGTTCTGGGGTGCAACCAATCTTGTCTGCGCGACACTGCTCAAAGCAAAGCCTAAGGCAAAAGCAAAAAGTAAAATCCTCTTCATGATCATTAAATTTAGTTAAACAAAAATTTTAATTATAATTTTTTAACGCTATTATTTAAAAAAAATTCTCAACAGTATCCTGAAATAATCCGCTAAAATACAAATTTTTAGATTATTGAACAGTTAATTAAATTTTTACCACATTTTGAATCACAAATATTCTGTGAAACCAACTGCATCCCAATGACGGCTGAAAAAAAATTCAGGTATAGCTGCATGATTTCCTTCATTCTCAAATGTTTATCTTTTATAAATTGGGAATGTACTCCATAAAATCCAACATTTCATCATACACTTGCAGGTTGCAGGTTGAGGTAATTTTTTGTAAAATCCCTTCCTTTTCTGAGAGCTTCAATGTTGGTGTTGACGATATCCTGTCCCTTTTTCCGGAAAATTTCCATGATGGCACGCTCAAGGGTTGCAAACTCCAGTCCGATAAACGGTGATGCTGCACCAAGGATCACCATGTTGGCCGATTTTTTTGCTCCCAGGTCCAAAGCCATCTGGTTGGCATCAATGGCAATGTGTTGGGGAAATTTGTCTACCGCTGCAAGGACGTCATCCAGACTTGGGTAATTGGGAATATTCTTATATGGTGTTGTGTTTGTAATCAGCCAGCCATCTGCTGCCAGCATCGGGATATACCTGAGCGATTCCATCGGTTCTACTGAAATGATCATGTCTGCACAGCCTTCAGGTATCAGGTCTGATGCGATTTCCCGGTCACTGATCCGCAGGTCGGAATGCACATCGCCACCGCGCTGGCTCATACCATGCACTTCAGCCTGCTTCAGGAAAAGCCCCTGGTGGATGGCGGCCATTCCAATGGTTGCGGCAATGGATAAAATACCCTGGCCGCCCACTCCTGCAAGAATAATGTCTTTTTTCATATTTTCCCTCAATTTATTGAATACCAACCGGCTGGGTATCCCTGGTTTTTTTCTCCTCCTTTTTTCTGCGAGCTACCGTGTGAAGGCATTCCCGGCGTGGTATGATCACCGACACTCCGTTGTATCCGATCTCTTTCCTGAAAATCTCCATATTGGTTTCGTGATACTTCGGCGAAGGGTTCAATACAATGATGTGTTCTTTTTCGACCCCGACTGCCTCACAAATGGCTTCGATTTTTCCGGTGGCAGATGACTGCTGCCCACCGGTCATGGCAACGGTTGCATTATCAAGAATTACAACCGTAATGGGCGCTTTGTCATTAACTGCATCCAGTAACCCTGTTATGCCTGAGTGGGTAAATGTTGAATCTCCGATCACGGCTACTGCGGGAGTAAATCCTGCATCAGCAGCGCCTTTTGCCATGGTGATGGAGGCTCCCATATCCACACAGCTGTTGATGGCTTCAAATGGTTCCAGAGCACCCAGCGTATAGCACCCGATATCGGAAAATACGCGGCCTTTTGTGTATGAGTCAAGCGCTTCGTTCAGCGCATTATAAGAGTATATATGCGGACATCCTGCACAGAGTTTTGGAGGACGTGCCACCACAAGTTCAGGAACGGATCTGGTGACTGGCTGTTTAATTCCAAGGGCTTTACCCACCTTGTTGGGGTTGATTTCTCCGTCACGGGGAATAGTGCCATCCAGTCGTCCTTTGATTTTTTTGCCCAATCCAAAAAAACTCGAGATGGACTCCTCAGCAAAAGGGTAACCATCTTCAAGGACAAGCAACTCATCACATGTATTATACAGGTCGGACACCATTTTTTTTGGAAGGGGGAATTGACCAATTTTCAGCACCGGATAAGGAATAATCCGGTCGGGATAGTTTTCCAGTAGATAATTGTAAGCTATTCCTGTTGCAATGATCCCTAAAGATTTGTCTTTTCCCTCCAGGAACTGATTAAAAGGGCTGGTCTCACTCTCATCGAGGAAAGCATCCTGACTGGCCAGTAGTAATTTAAACCGTTTCCTTGCATTGGCGGGCAGCAGGATGAATTGGTTGGCAGTTTTTGGTAGGGATAATTCATTCTGTTCCCGCGGTTCTTTTCTGACTACTCCTGATCTTGAATGGGCAAGCCGTGTTGTAATCCTCAGAAGTACAGGCATTCCATATTTTTCAGACATTTCAAATCCCGTCCAGATCATGTCGTAGGCTTCCTGCTGATTGGCAGGCTCCAGCATGGGTATCATGGCGAATTTACCAAAAAATCTGGAGTCCTGTTCGTTTTGTGAAGAGTGCATCGAAGGATCGTCGGCTACAACGACAATCAGGCCTCCATTGGCTCCGGTGATAGCAGCATTGATAAAAGGATCGGCTGCAACATTGAGGCCCACATGCTTCATGCAGACGATGGATCTCTTTCCGGCATACGACATACCAAGCGCTGCCTCCATGGCCGTTTTTTCATTGGCTGCCCAACCCGAACGGATCATCTTTTTCTGAGCATCTCTTGAGGTGAGCACATATTCCATGATCTCGGTGGAGGGTGTCCCGGGATAAGCATAAATCCCGGAAATGCCAGCATCAATTGCAGCCTGTGCAATAGCCTCGTCACCCAAAAGCAGTTTTTTTTCCATATTCAAAATGATTGTCCGTATTCCAGAAGCGATCCGAAACAAAATTACCCATTAAATTGTTTTTTCCAAGTGGGAGCGATAATCTATATTGATTTTAAATAATCTGATGAATTTTCTAGCACATTTATATCTTTCAGGTGATGATGAAGAGATCATCACGGGAAACTTTATTGCAGATCATGTCAAAGGTAAGGCCTTTTTCGGGTTCAGTGAGGGCATTCGTACCGGTATCCTTTTTCACCGTCAGATTGATCTGTTTACCGATACGCATCCTTCCTTTCTGGAAAGTAAAAAACGACTGGCCTTCAAATACCGCAAATATGCCGGTGTGATCACAGATATGTTTTATGACCATTTTCTTGCATCCAGTTGGAGTAAATACAGTCATGAAGGGATTGACCAGTTCACCAAAAGGATGTATGCTGTTGTGATGAAAAGGTATTTTATGCTTCCTCCGAAAACAAAGCGCATTCTCCCTTTTATGGCCAAAGACAACTGGCTGAAAGGTTATGGTACTTTTGAAGGTTTGGAAAGAGCATTGAGAGGCATGGACAAGCGGACACCTTTTGAATCGCTGATGGGAGAATCTGTTGAAGACTTACGAAGGGATTATGGTTTATACCACGGTGAATTCAGCATGTTTTTTCCTGAGATGATCCTGTTTGCAGAGGAAAAAAGGAAAATGCTGGTTGCCGGTCAGATATCAAACAACATAATTCTACCGGTTTAGAAGTGCTTCCACCCCTATTTTCACATCTATCAAACCGAAAACATGGGCGATGGTAAGCAGGATCACAATGATGATGACCCACCTGACAAAGTTGGCACCCTTTTTCACCGCCATCCTGGAAGCGATCAGTGCCCCGGCAACATTTCCGATTGCAAGCGTAAGTCCGTATGAAAGAAGGATCTGATCGTTGAGGTAAAACACGACCAATATGGCAGGTGCCCAAATCAGTACGATCAGGTTTTTGATAGCGTTGGCTTTCACCAGATCGAATCCTGCGCCCAGGACGATACCTGCCAGTAAAAAATAGCCCACTCCCAAATGGAGAAATCCGCCATATATTCCAATGCAGAAAAAGATGATCATCTGTCTGGCATTGATTTTTTGATTTTGCAGATCAATTTGACCCTTTAGCCAGGTTTCGGGCCTGTATAGAATAAAGAAAACCATGATCAGCATAACAACGGCAATGGTTTTCTCAATGATATCCTCATTCAGGTCAACGGCGATCCATGCTCCCAAAACAGAACCGATGGTTGCGGGAATGGCCAGCAACAGCCCCTTTTTATGATCCAGTACTTTTTGTTGTCTGAAACTTCCCACCGCCGCAATGCTCTGGATGAGGATTGCGACCCGGTTGGTGCCGTTGGCGATACCGGCAGGCAATCCGAGGAACATCAATACCGAAAGAGAGATGATGGAACCACCTCCGGCCAGCGTGTTGATAAATCCCACAAAAACCCCTGAAACGATCAGTATAACTGCTTCAATCCATGTCATGAAGGATCTGTTTTTTGAGGGGTAAAAGTAGAATTATTTATTTGACAAGAGACGATCTAAGTATTGTTACTGCATTTTTGGGACAACGCCATAAGCTTAGGTTATAATTGATTGAAGAACAAGGAATACTGACTAACGATTGGAGAAGTTTGCGGAAACCCATTGGTTTTGAGATAAATCCTAAAATCAAAAATCGTTAATCCTTGTTCGATATTCAATAAATATCTTCATATTTGGTAGTTTATGGGCAAGCTCTATTTAGATGGCGCTTCATTCTGCCAATTCGATTTTGTTTATTTTTGGGTTCACAAAACAAGCTCAAAACTGGCTATGCTTTTAAAGGTGGCATTTATGAAGTACTGCTTCGCCCTGTCTGTTTCATTTTTGCTTTTCCTATCCTCACGCTCTCAGGAATTCAGCTACCGTCATTACACCGTAAGGGATGGACTGGTGCAAAACCAGGTCACGAGCATGTTCAAGGACGGCAATGGTTATTTGTGGCTGGGCACCAAAGGTGGTGTGAGCCGGTTCGATGGACTGGAATTTAAAAATTATACGGTGAATGACGGCCTGGTTTCAAACCTCGTCACCAGGATTTTTCAAGATAAAGCAGGGTCTGTTTATTTCTGCTCACTGAAAGGCGTTTCAAAATATCAACAGGACAAAATAGATACCCTTTTTCTTTCTGATACTTTAATACCTTATTTGGCTAAAACCTACGTGATTATTCTATCCCCAGATGAAATACTCATTTTAAACCGGAATTTTTCACCAACCTATTTTGGGCATTATGATCCAAACCTGATTTCTGTTTTGAAGATTTTGGACGAACGTGGAGTTGCACAAATCATTTATGAAAAAAATTATAACAAATACTGGTTAAGGACTCTGGAAGATGAAATTTACACTTCGTCAGGAGACTCCATCAGGATGTTTTTTACAGGAAGAAATATACACTTTCAACAAGGGGCTCATGGAAATGTCTTAGTTCTCAACTCAAACTCAATTTACAAACCCGATACTTTAGCAAACCGACTTGATCTTTTAATTGAACACAACAGCAGGGATTTGATTCCCCGTTTGCAGGTCCATCCAAAGGAGTCCATAATTGCTTCAATAACCCAAAAACAGATCGCAATCATTGATGGAGATCATATTTCAGTACTTAAAAAGAAATTCAATTTTATCAATCAACTTTTACTTGATCGTGATGATAACCTCTGGATAGCTACTGAGACAGGTTTTTACAGACAAGTCAGCGATGCCTTTGAAAATTTTACACCTGAACATGACTTTCCCGAATATGTATGGAGTATGGTTGAAGACAACGATCGAAACATCTGGTTTGCATCTTATGGCAATGGTTTGGGTAAATGGGATGGAAATAACTTCATGAAAGTGGATCATTATCGAAATACATATCTTTTCAGTGATGGAAATTATTTCTATACCGGTGCGATTGCATCCAAAAACAACCTTCTGTTTCCAGTGAAGGATAAAGGCATATTGAAATATGATGGCCGGAAATTCGAAATAATAGATGGAATACCCAAAGGTTCAGTACTCGATCTTTATGAAGACACTAAAAATCAAAGGATTCTGGCAGCTTCAATTGCCGGACTGATCATCATTGAAGAAAATAAAAAACCTGTTTTAATTCAGAGAAACTTCTATCAAAGCAAAAATTTCCTGAAAACAATTGCCCTGGATAAATTTGGCCGCTACTGGCTGGGAGGCGATTTTAAAATTACGGTTATGGATGGAGATGAATTCTTTGATCTCTCTGATGATCCATACCGCTTCAATTCAGGAGCCATTTCTATTTTCAAGGATCACAGAGGAAATTTATGGATCGGAACCTCTTCGGGATTGTTTTTTCATGATTACACCGGTTTCACTAAAGTTGCACCTGAATTACTCAGATCCCAGGTGGTCTCTTTTGTTGAACCCGACTCTTCAACACTGGTCATGGGGGTAAGCGAAGGTCTTGCCATGCTGAACCTCGAATCATTTTACCGTGATGGGGAAGTTTTCGTTGAAATACTGGATGAGGCCAAAGGATTTTTTGGCTACGACTGCATCCGGAATGGTATTTTGCTGGATTCAGACAAAAACATCTGGGTTGCTGCATCCGACCGCGTGGTGAAATTCTATCCGGATAAACTGAAAAAGGATACCCTCAGCCCTTCCGTTTTCATTCAGAAAGTGATCGCTTTGGGGTCGAAAAGCAATTTACAGTTTACTTTTTCACCGATGCATGAAAATGATACACTGTTCCAGATTTCACATGATATGAAAGACCTCCGGTTTGATTTTCATACCATCCATTTTACAGCCCCTGAAAAGATCAAATACCGTTATCGGTTGC
>JBLRXC010000056.1:0-16942 GCA_047920975.1 Bacteroidales bacterium
TTGGTTTTTCTTCAACAACACCCACAGATCCGATACAGTCAAGGCAGCAGGCCAACAGCAATCCCATCCGGTCCCGTGCATCGAGCTTCCAGTTTTTTTCAGCTATTTCCAGGAGCCATCCCTCGGGGATCAGTCCATCGAAAAAAGGGAACAGCATTGGGCTTGTGAGTGGGTCTTTTGACAGAGGCATGGTTAAACTTATTGCCTTGGCGCCCTTTGTTTCCAGGTATTCCTGATCATAGACAAACCTGTACCCCTCATCGGTTTCCGTTAATTCTCCTGCCAGTGAATCGTGCATGTAGATTTTTGCTTTTCGCATGGTTAAACAGTTTAGATATTTTTAGTTTGCTGAAATTAAACGATCCCGGTCTATCGGAACCGGACCCAACTCGTGTCCAAACAATATTAACACCTGGTTTACCTTGTCCATTCGTAAGGTTTTTTTGCCTTGTTCCAGGTCACGGATGAACCTGAGACCGACACCTGCTTTCAATGCCAGTTGTTGCTGGGTTAAGCCGGTGGATTTCCTTTTCTCTTTTAGAAAAGCGGATAAATTATTTGAACTCATATATTATACCTTTTCGGGTGTAAAAATAAGTATTTTTTTGATATTATATCACTCCGGGTATAAATTTTATAAATTCGGTTGATTTATATCCTATAGGGTATAAAATAAGAAATGTTCGGCCAATGAGCCACTACTTTATAGTGACGGTTTTATTTGCGGGATGACAATTTTTTTCTATCAAAGAGTTGCCAAATCACCTCTTGACACTGCCTATTTATTTTAAAGAAAAAGCCTCTGTCCGGTATTCATTGGGCTCTCAGTACTTCCATGCCATCTCAATCCATAAAAAACCGCCACGCACAATAATAATCGGCCGGATGTTCATCAGGCGGACAGCAGATACAATCTGTTTTAATCCGGGAGTCAATGGCCAGGGCAAAGGTTTTGTATTCGACCATACCACCTGATTTGCATGGGTAATCTGTGAGTCCCTTCCGCTTTCTTGCATTTTGAACCCGGCACTGATCCATGCGGAATACAAAACTCTTCTCCGTTTCTTCTGCAAACGATTGTTCATTGATAAAGGCGTAAAGCCTGAATTGAAGCGCTTTTTTCAATCCATCAAGACCCGGTTGATCGGGCAAACCCAGGAGCCGCTTTACTGACCATGCCTCAAAAGGTGAAAATTGCCCCCAACAGGAGTCATTGCAGCGTTTGGCATCGTTCATTCCATCTGCAAATTCGACCGCCTGGAACCAGACGCCGTCATTGGCAAGCCAATTTACAGCGAGGGCATTCCTTAGCTTTTCGATTGCTTCACCGGGCATGTCAAGGAGGGGTTTGGGAATTCCATCTTCCATCTCAAAACCCAGCGTTTTTGCAATTCTATCCATTTGAATCTGAAAACTTTTAGTCCAGGCTTCCTCCATTACTTTCAATGCCTTCTCCTGTCCGAACTGGTACTTCACCTCAGCAAACCACATGGCATGGTGCATCATGGTACGGTGAAAAAAATCGAAGATGAGGATGGCATTCTCTTTTTTAGTCAGTTTACCTGACCCAGATATTTTTTGCATGATTCAATAACCTTTTGTTTGATGTGGTAAAATTACAATAAAACGGTTCCCGTTTATCCTGATTTGATCCCGGTATAGATGGCAGCAATTCCAAAGGTCAGAGAATGATGACGGGTATCGGTGAATCCTGCTGTCTCAAGTATTCTCAGGAATTCTTCACCAGAAGGAAACTTCCCGACAGAATCCGGCAGGTATGTATATGCAGATGAATTGCCTGAAATAAGACGTCCCAGGCCAGGAAGGATATTTTTAAAATAAAAGTTGTACAGTTGTTTGACAGGGAATTTAACAGGTTTTGAAAATTCGAGCACCAGTACCATGCCTTTCGGAGAAATTACCCGATGCATCTCGCGGAGACCTTTTTCAAGGTTTTCAAAATTTCGGACACCAAAAGCCACCATCACTGCATCAAATGAATGATCAGGAAAATGAAGGTTTTCTGCATCACCGGTCTCAAGGGTAATGATGTGATCAAGTTTTCTGGCTGCTATCTTATCCCGGCCAATAGCCAGCATTTCTTCGGCAATATCAATGCCGGTGATCTTTTCAGGCCTTATTTTATGGACTTCTATGGCAAGATCGGCTGTCCCGGTAGCTAGATCAAGAACTGTTTTCGGACTGTTCTTTTTCAATATCCTGACCGCTTTTTTCCGCCACAACCTGTCAATGCCTGCAGAAAGAAAATGGTTCAGAAAATCATACTTTGGTGCAATGTCATTGAACATCGTTCTTACCTGCTCTTTTTGTTTCATAGCGTTTTCCATTGATCATTTCTATTGACCCCTCACCTCCCGAGCATGACTTTGATATAAAGTGATGGCTCTTTCAAGCGTTTTCTTACCTCCAGATCGGTCATGGCCAGGGTAAGTTTTTCCCGCAGTGTTTTACTTTTGGAAGCCCTGTTGACCATCAGGTTGAAAAGCCAGGGATATTTTATAAATTGAAGGATTTTACTGCTGATTGACAGTTCTTTGCCAATCTTATCATAAATACTCTCGTCGTATTGCTGCATGAACGCATTGCTAAAATCACCGGATTGAATGCATCTGATGGCCTGTTTTGCTGCAAGCATGCCACTGATGGCGGCATGACCTATTCCTTCTCCGGTTACCGGATCAACAAGGGAGGCAGCATCACCTGCCAGCATAAACCGGTCGCCTGAGATATTCTGTCGTCGATCCCAGAGCGGCAGCCCGTAAGCTTCAAATCTTGTGACCTGCTCTGCCTTTTCAAAACGCTTGCTCAGGTACGGAATGGTTTCGATTGCATCAAGCATCACTTTTTTAAGGTTGATCTTCTTTTTGGCAATCCTGTTTTGATCAAGTCCTATCCCTGCGTTGCACAATCCGTCAGGAAGCGGGAATATCCAAAAGTAACCCGGTAAAATGGATTTTAAAAAATGAAGTTCAACATAGTTCTTTTCATGAAATCCGGTTACTCCCCTGTAATATGTTTTGATACCGGTCATGGTGTTTTTTTTTGTTCTGATGATGCCTCCCGGTACTTTCGTAAAGTCGGAACTGGCGCCACTGGCAAAAATTACAAGCTTTGCCTCTATTGTTTCACCTGCTGCTGTTGTAAGTGCTGTATGGCTATTGGCATTGTGATAATTTGTTATCCGGGTAGCCTCTAACAGAGTGATCTCGCTTTTTTGTTTTATCTCGTTGATCAAAAAGTTGTCAAAATCAAGTCTGCGGCCTGTAAAGCCCGGTGGGAGTCCCGGATCAGATCCATCCTGGCTGAGGAAGGGAAGGTCGATCTGGCGGTGGTTCGGAGCAACAATCCTTATCCCGTAAGCATGAAGTAAAAAGGGTTGTTTTGCAAGTCTTTTTAGAACATCCTGATCCAGTTCACCCAAAACTGACAATACCCAGCCACTGATCCCGTCGCCGCAGATCTTGTCACGCGGAAAAGATGCCTGGTCGGCGAGGATGCAATCAACACCAGCCTTTGCCAGAAATAAAGCAGCAATACTACCGGCAGGCCCTGCACCTACAATGCATATATCGGTTTTTAACATACTGGCATTTTTAGAGCACAAAGATAAAGGAAACAATAACCATGAGCATCCGTAAGGAAATGATCAGGATTATTTGTCATTTAAAAGCTCTGTATACCCAATATACACGAGTCCTCGGTTTTTTTAAAGAGAATGACTGACTACAATGAAAAGGTTCAAAAAAAATATTGTTTAATTTTTTTCTAAAAATATTAAACATTTTTTAAAAGCGGTTGTTTAGATTGGCAATACAATGAAAAATGTATCTTTGCAGGCTGAAAATTCGAACCTGTGAAATACAGGAATAAAAAAATAAACTTATAAAAAGGTGAAAGAAAAAGGCATTGTTTGCGGATTTTCAAAGCTATCCAAAAACCAAAAACTTGAGGTAATCTCACAACATTTTGAGAACCCCGAAGCATTCATCAGTGATGCCAAAGGTTTTTTTCATACCGATATCAGGACCCAGGTGATTTTCGATGAGTTCAGCGAGAATACTATTTCCAATTTCTATTTCCCTTATGGCATCGCACCCAACTTCCTGATTGACGGCAAAGTTTATCACGTACCCATGGTGATCGAGGAAAGCTCTGTTGTGGCAGCAGCTTCAAAAAGCGCAAAATTCTGGTCTTCCAAAGGTGGATTTCACACTGAGATCATTTCGACCACAAAAATAGGCCAGGTTCATTTTATCTGGCACGGTAATTTTGAGAAACTAAAAACGCTGATGCCCGATCTGAAAGACCGTTTGATTGAACGCACCAAACCTCTTACGGCCAACATGGTGAACCGGGGTGGTGGCATCATTGTTATTGAACTGGTTGATATGACCCATGAGATTAAAGACTATTATCAACTAAAGGCCACATTTGAGACTGTGGATTCAATGGGGGCTAATTTCATCAACACTTGTCTTGAAGATTTTGCAGTTGAACTGAAAGACTTTTTCAGAGAAAGCCCTTATTTTACGGAAGAAGAAAAGAATTGCGAAGTTATCATGTCAATTCTCTCCAACTATTCGCCTGATTGTCTTGTAAAGGCCTGGATCGAATGCGACGTAGATGATTTTGACGAAATAGATGAAGATCTTACCGGTGAGGAGTTTGCATGGAAGTTTGAAAAAGCCGTTCAGATAGCAACAGTTGACACTTTCCGGGCAGCAACCCACAACAAAGGCATTTTTAATGGCATTGATGCTGTAGCACTCGCAACGGGTAATGATTTCAGGGCCATTGAAGCTGCCGGGCACACATATGCTGCGCGCAGCGGGAAATATAAAAGTCTCACTGAGATCAGCCTTGAAAATGGTAAATTCAGATACACGCTTACCGTTCCGCTTTCATTAGGGACTGTAGGCGGACTCACTACGCTTCACCCGATGGCCAAAAGGTCGCTGGAATTACTTGGAAACCCTGGTGCACATGAATTGATGAGAATTGTGGCAGCCGCTGGCCTGGCCAATAATTTCGGAGCTATCAAATCATTGATAACCAAAGGTATCCAGAAAGGGCATATGAAAATGCACCTGCTCAACATACTGAACCAACTCGGCGCCAGTGATGAGGAAAAAAATAAAGCCAAAACCCACTTCGAGGAACAAAAGGTTTCCTTCAATGCAGTTGATACATTCCTCAAGGATTTGAGGATTCCGGAGAGAATGAAAGGAAGGGTTTACGCCGGGAAATAATGAATTTCTATTCCAGGGGAAAATTACTGATTTCAGGTGAATACCTTGTTATGAAAGGTGCATCTGCCCTGACTGTCCCCCTTCAAAAAGGCCAGACACTATCGGTTGAATTAGAGAATGAACAAGGGATCATACGATGGACAAGTCTTGTGCACGGGAAGGAATGGTTCAGTTGTACAATAAATTTTACGCTCTTTGAAGTGATGACAAGTTCAGACGTCAGGAAAGCACAATTCCTTGCTGAACTGCTTAAATCAGCATACGAATTAAACCGCGGATTTCTTTCAGTCAATCAGGGTTATGGTGTCACTACTGATCTTGATTTCAATCTTGACTGGGGTTTTGGCAGCAGTTCAACCCTCATCTCAAATGTGGCCTTTTGGGCAGGGATCGACCCTTTTGATTTGCACCGGAAAGTCTCTCAAGGTTCAGGCTACGATGTGGTTTGTGCCAGACACGATCAACCGTTGATTTTCACCCTCAAAACGCAGGGATATATAATTAAGCCGGTTGACTTTAAACCACCTTTCAGGAACCGGATTTTTTTTATTTACCTGGGTAAAAAGCAGGACTCTTCGATTAGTGTAAAAAAGTTTCTCGGGAAAGAAGTAGCAGACCGGGGGTTGATCCGGGAGATTTCCCTGTTGTCTGAAACAATGGCCAGCGCAGAAAATATTGATGTTTTCAACAAAAGCTTGAAATCACATGACCAGATCCTGTCAAAACTGCTCACACAACCACGCCTGAAAGAGGGCCGCTTCCCCGAATTGGATGGTGAGGTTAAACCTTTAGGTGCCTGGGGAGGTGATTTTGCCATGATGACCTTTGGAGGCGACCGTTCAGAGCTTGTCAGCTATTTAAAACAAAAGAATATTGAAGTCATTTTTTCATTTGATGAAATTGTAAAAACAAAGTGAAACTTACAGGAGAGTATTTAGAACAGGCAAAGAAAACAGACACTTTCAGTCCGTTTGAGGGCAGCCGCCATGTTGGCTGGAAAAGCCCATCGAATATTGCACTGATTAAGTACTGGGGGAAGCGTGAAAATCAGATTCCCCAAAATCCATCACTTAGTTTTGCTTTACAAAACTCATTCACTGAAACAGCTGTTGAGTATTCCACAAAGCTTGGTAACCAGCCCAAGCTTTCCTTTTCATTTGAGGGAAACAGTCAGCCCGGATTTGAAGAGCGGATCAAAAAGACGATTGCCACATTTCTTCCCTACATGCCGTTCCTCGCTCAATTAGACCTGAAGATTGAGAGTGTGAACTCATTTCCACACTCCTCGGGGATTGCCTCTTCAGCTTCTGCAATGAGCGCCCTGGCTTTTTGTATGGTTTCAATCGAAAAACAATTGTTCGGCACCCTGACGACCTCTGATGCTTTCATGCAAAAAGCTTCTTTCTTGTCACGCCTTGGATCCGGAAGTGCCTGCCGGTCAGTTTATGGAAATTACTCGGTATGGGGCTATGACCCAATTGTGAAGCATTCAACCAATGAAGCTGCCATACCGGTGCTGGATCAAACAGAAAATAAGCTAGGGCCATTGGGTGACGCAGTCATGATTGTCAGCAGTAAACCAAAAAAAGTGAGCAGCAGCGCAGGACATGGTCTGATGAACAACCATCCTTTTGCAGAGACAAGGTATGAACAGGCACGGTGTCATTTGAAGGAGATCATTAAGGCCATTGGTGAGAACAATGAAAAAGATTTTATCAGAATTGTTGAACATGAGGCCTTGACTTTACATGCACTGATGATGAGTTCTGAAAATGGGTTTACCCTGCTTGCACCCAACACTTGGAGTATCATTGAGAAAGTGAGGAAATACAGGGATAAGAGCGGACTTTTCGTTGCCTTTACCCTGGACGCAGGACCCAATGTTCATTTGATTTACAAAATTTCGGACCGTGAAAAAGTATTGACATTTATTAAAGACGAATTACGCGGATATTGTGAAAATGGTTATTGGATTGATGACCGGATGGGTTCAGGTCCGGTTGAATTAAATTAATGAAGGATGAAAGAAAGTAACAAGATTTTTTATGGCAAGATCATTCTTTTTGGAGAGTATGCCATTATCTTTGACTCAATGGCGCTCACCATTCCCTTTTCGCATTTTCATGGTGAACTCAGCTATGACAATACTTACAACCGTTACAAATATACCGATTATGATTTTGCCAAAAACTCAAATGCACAACTTGAGTCCTATTCCATTCACCTGAAAAAACTGATTGAGGAAGGCAGGTTAATTGCAGATTTTGACTTCAACAAATTGATCCGTGATCTCGACAACGGACTCTATTTTGAATCCACTATTCCGCAGGGATTTGGATTGGGGAGTTCAGGGGCACTTGTTGCTGCGCTGTACAGCCGGTATGCCAAAAATAAAATAGAAGGCGGAAGGTCTGTTTCAAAGACTGATACCTTAATTCTCAAGCAAATTTTCTCGACCATGGAATCCTATTTTCATGGCAAGAGCTCGGGAATTGATCCGCTAAATTCATACATCCAATATCCTTTGCTCATCAGGTCAAAAACCGATATTGAGACAGTGGAGATTCCCAGAAGAAAATTCGACAACCAATCTGCAATTTTTTTGATCAATACAGGCAAGCCAAGTAAAACAGAACCTCTGGTTAACCTTTTTCTTGAAAAATGCAATGATCCCAACTTTTTTCACGTGATCTCCAATGAATACATTCCCCTCAACAACGCTTGTATTCAGGACCTTGTCAGTGGCCATATGGATTCCTTTTTCTCTGGTCTCGGAAAACTCTCACACTTACAATACCGGCACTTCAGAGAAATGATCCCCGAGCCATTTTTGCCGGTTTGGAAAGAGGGGCTTGACAGTGGCAGGTTCAATATGAAGTTATGCGGATCCGGTGGGGGTGGATATCTGCTGGGCTTTACCCAAAACCTTCCCGAAACACAGGCATGGTTTCAAAATGAAGGAATGGAAATGATTACTGTGTATAAGAGCGGGAAATAAAACCTTTCAGCTTTTCAACCGTTTTAAACAATATCAAAACAGGAATATTGTTTAAATTAGCACACGATTTATATTTCTTCTCTATTGAGGATATGCAATGATAGCTACAGGTAAAACAATCCCTGGATTCATGGTGACATTGATTGTAATGCTGATGGTCATAGTGACTGCCAGTGCTTATGCTCAATTTTATAACGGTTCCCAGATGAGTTTTGGGAAAAACCGGGTTCAGTATAAAGAGTTCCAGTGGACTTATTACAAATTCCAGCATTTTGACGTCTATTTTTACCTGGGGGGTCAGGAATTGGCTTTGTATACTGCTGATTTTGTTCAAAAAAACCTGGATGGGATCGAAAACAAGCTTGATACAAGTCTTGATGACAAAATTCAGTTTATCGTATACAATAACCTCACCGACCTGAAGCAGAGCAACATTGGTCTTGTTCAGGATGAAAAATACAATACCGGCGGTGTAACCCATGTCATTGGGAAAAAGGTATTCCTTTATTTTGACGGCAGTCATCATCACTTCGACCGGCAAATCCGGGCAGGTATCGGCCAAAGCATTGTAAACCAGTTGCTGTATGGCAGTTCAATCGGATCGCAGATCAAAAATACGTCACTTTTCCCGTTTCCTGACTGGTATTTAAACGGTCTGGTATCCTATGTTTCAGAGGAGTGGAATTCAGAAATTGACAACCGGGTAAGAGACGGTATCGTTTCGGGAAGGTACGATAAATTCAATATTCTCACCGGCCGTGATGCAACGTATGCCGGTCATGCTTTCTGGCACTACATTGCTGAAAAATATGGTACTTCCTCTATCTCGAATATTCTATACATGGCCAAAGTCAGCCGCAGGCTCGAAAGTGGTTTTCTCTACATCCTGGGCATTTCATTTAAAAATCTTGTGAATGAGGCACTTGATCATTACAGGGCAAAATACCTGGATGATGAACAGGAGAGAGATTTTCCAGCGGAAATAATGCTTTTAAAAAATCGGAAAAATTTGGTATACAGCAACATAAAGATTAGTCCGGACGGGAATTATTTCAGTTATGTCTGGAACAGGAACGGACGGTATAAGGTTTTTATCCACGATTTTCGTACCGGAAAAAGAAGGGCGGTGCTCAAAGGCGGATACAGGCTGGATGAAAAAATTGACCACTCTTATCCACTCATGGCCTGGCATCCGAGCAGCAGGATCCTCGCTATTGCTCTGGAGCATAAGGGAGAGACCCTCATGAATTACCACCTGCTGGATGAGAACAAGACAGAGTCAGTTTTGCTGTTTCAGTTCCAGAAAGTAATAGATTTCTCTTATGCTGACAACGGAAGAGATATGGTGATGTCTGCTGTACAGCGGGGTCAGACCGATATTTTTGTTTATAACGTTGGCTCAAATTCTTTCGAGCAGATCACGAAAGACCATTATGACGATCTGTACCCAAGATTTATCAACAATTCCAGGGACATTATCTTTAGTTCCAACCGTTTATCCGATACCATCAGGTTTGAAAGCAGGTACCAGCCTGGTGAAGTCCGTGACAACTATGATCTGTTTCTTTACAACTACCATGAGAAAAGCAATATTCTCAGGCGGGTGACAGATCATCCATTGTCGAACGAAATCAGGGGCATGGAATACAGTCAGGGTTATATCTCATTCCTGAGCGATCAGAACGGGATTTACAACCGGTATATCGGCTGGTTCGACAGTGCCATTCATTTCATTGACACAACCACACATTACCGGTATTTTACCAACGCATTCCCGGTTACAAACTTTTCGCGAAATATTCTGGAACACGATATTGTGCCGGCAGCAGGTAAATATGCCCAGTTATTGTTAAAAGATCAGCAATACTATCTGCAGATACATGAATTGGAGCCTATACCTGACTTAAATCCTGTTGAACTAAGCAACACTTTTTTCATGGATCACAAGATCAATCAGTTTGGCACTGCCAAAATAACTGTTGATCCATCTGCTGAGGGTCAAACCAGAGATGATCCCGGAAAAAGGCCAGGTTTCAGGACAGTCAGGCAAAGCGATGCAATCAGGGAGTATCTGGATGAGCAATCCGGCGAGACCGATCAGAAAATTGATATCAAAAACTATCAGTTCGACAGTGATGACCTGAACTGGCGGTTTACTGATTTTGGGGTGCCTCTTTCAGGTCAGTCAGGTGGAAGCACCGATGATCTACCCAAAAGACTCAACTACAATGTAGAGTACTTTATCAATGAAATCATTACCCAGGTTGATTTTTCGTACCTGAATCAAAATTACCAACCCTTCTCCGGCGGTGTTTCACCGATCTATCTGAATCCTGGATTTAATGCACTCTTTCAGATTGGTGTCACAGACCTGCTCGAAGATTACAGGATCACAGGTGGGGTAAGGGTTAACCTGAACCTGATCAACAATGAATACCTGCTCTCCTTTGCAAACCTAAGAAAACGACTTGATAAGGAGATCATCCTTCACCGCCAGGTGAATGAATATAATCTGGCGAATTTTGCCTATTACCGGATCTTCACACATGAATTCTTCTATATTCTGAAATGGCCTTTCAGCCCTGTACTTGCTGTTAAATCGACATTCAATTACAAATATGAGCGAGGTGTTTTCAGATCAACCGATGCTTTTACGCTGGCATATCCCAAAGAAAGCGGTAATACAGCCTCCGTTAAACAGGAACTCATCTATGATAACACCAAGGACCTGGGTATCAATCTTTTTGACGGAACCCGATTTAAAGTATTTGGTGAATACTACCAGTCTGTTGACAATATCGACCAGCACCTGGTGGTGATTGGTGCAGATTTCAGGAACTATCAGCCCATCCATAGAACATTGATCATCGCAAACCGTTTTGCAGCGAGCACTTCGTTTGGCAATAATAAATTGATCTATTATATGGGTGGTGTGGATAACTGGATGTTTCCAAAATTTCTGACAACCACACCTGTTGATTTCACACAGAATTATGCGTATCAGACCCTGGCAACCAACCTGCGGGGGTTTCACCAGAATATCAGGAATGGTAACAGTTTTGCTGTCTTTAACAGTGAAATCAGACTTCCGGTTTTTCGTTACTTTTCTAACAACCCCATAAAATCAGATTTTCTGTATAATTTCCAGGTGGTAGGGTTTGGAGATATCGGCACTGCCTGGACCGGATTGCATCCCTATTCAGACGATAATTTTCTTTACACCAATCAGATTGAGCAGGCACCTTTGAATATAACAGTAAAAGTGCAGAAAGAGCCTATTGTGGGAGGCTTTGGGTTTGGAGCACGCACCAGACTTCTGGGTTATTTCATACGCGGCGATCTGGCCTGGGGTGTAGAGGACAGCAAAGTCAAACCGGCAGTCTTTTATTTCAGTCTGAGCCTTGATTTTTGATGTTGAACCTGTTTTGACCGATTACCTGTATACCTAACTCCTGATCAGTCGTGAAGTTTCCAAAAAACCCTGAAGCAATTGTCCCGGATGTTTTAGAGTTCGCGACAAATTACGGCTGATTAAGTAATTCAATATTTACCTGCTGTTTATCCCATTTTTAAACACTGCCGGGATTAAATCGTTTTGTATCTTTGGCCTCTCAATATCCGGGAATATGATACTGAATGCCATCATCTGGGATGCAAGGCCCGAAATATTCGAAATAGGGAATTTCGCAATCCGCTGGTACGGATTGCTTTTTGCGCTTGGCTTTGTGTTTGGTTATTTCATCATGAATTTCTTTTTCAAGCGAGAGCATATACCTCCAAAACTGCTCGATACCGTTACTACTTACATGGTGGTTGGGACTGTGATTGGTGCCCGTCTTGGCCACTGCCTGTTTTATGAACCGGCCTATTACCTTGCCAACCCCATCAAAATTCTTCATGTCTGGGAGGGTGGACTGGCCAGTCACGGTGCAGCCATAGGGATTTTAATTGCGCTGTATCTTTTCTCACTGAAAACCAAAAAATCATACATCTGGATCCTTGACCGGGTAGTTATTGTGGTGGCACTTGCTGGCCTCAGCATCCGGATGGGTAATCTGATGAACTCAGAAATTTACGGGGTTGAAACCTCTCTTCCGTGGGGTTTTATTTTTGTAAGATGGGGCGAGACCGTGCCAAAACACCCTACACAGATTTATGAAGGCCTGTCGTATCTTGCTATTTTCATCGTACTGATGTGGATCTACCTGAAAAAGATAACCGGTCCCAGATCCGGTTTTATCTTTGGTGTTTTTCTCATCTCTCTTTTTACAATGAGGTTTCTGATTGAGTTCATCAAAGAACCGCAGGTTGGCTTTGAGGCAGACATGGCGCTGAACATGGGTCAAATTCTGAGCATTCCTTTTATCATTGCAGGGATTTACTTCCTGGTAAAAAAACAATAGCATTTTTCAGTCATACCCTGAGCTTTGTAAAAATACCGGGCACTTCGACACCGCGCAGTGCCCGGCAAAGTCACCAATTCTCCATGATTAAATCCATACCCTTGTTGATTCCCTCAAGAAAATCAATATGCTGGCCTGTCATCCTGTTTTGTGCATTGGGGTACTCATGTTCTACTGTTTTAAATATATTTAATAATTGTCATTGGTTTGCACTTTTAGATCAAATTGGAGCGAAGCGGAAATCCCGTTCTGCGCGGCCAAAAGTATAAACATCAAATCTACACCTGATAATGACTTCTTCTTTTGTCTTGATGCTTCGTTTTCACTCAGCACAGGCACAAAAGAAGCAATCCGGCACATGCCGGACAAGACTTAAAATTCTTTCCGCGCAAAACCTACGGCAGCAAACCTCTTGCGCGATCCAAGCCGGCAGACCGGGGGTTGAGCTTGCCTGGCCTGAGCAAAGTCGAAGGGTCGAAACCCAATATTTTAATATCTCTATTGTTAATATTTTAATCAAGCGTGGTTTCGACAAGCCCTTCGGCATGCTCAGGACATCGCTCAACCACCAGAATTTTCCGGATCGCTCCGCAGGCCACCGTGGTTGCTGAGCTTGCCGAAGTCACACGGTTCATTGCATTGTTTTGCAGCGAAAAGAATTTAAGGTCGGTCCTAAAACACCGCGCCCGCTCAAGGGAACGGCCTTATTAAAATTTCGTACGTTTTCAAAATGAGGATTCCGACGGTGGGCCTGGTAAGCAATACAGAAGCAAAGGCAGGCCGGTGCGGTGGCGCGGCTTGTATTGCGTGAGGAATCCGAGCTGTAGAAAACAAGAAATTTTTATGAAGCCTTGATCTTTTGGTACTTTTGGATCAAGCCAAAAGTACAGATTACAATGTTTTCTGCAGAACCTTCCTCTTTCACAATGGTCAGATTACTCAAACATCTCAAGGTGGTACCTGAATGTACTGTCAATCCGCTGATAAAGTTCTTCCTGCCGGTTACCCCGGGCCATTATGCCCAGTTGCTGCATGACAGCAAGTGCCTGGCTGTAATCCTGCTCGTAATATTTTGACAACCTGGGGTTCAGTCGATTGTAGTATTCTATATTCTGATTGTATATCTCGAAAACACGTTCGGCAACTGCGTTGGCTTTTTCGTTGGCACCTGCGTCATAATAAACCTCTATAAATGGTATCATATACATGTCGAAGGTGATCTTTTCATCAGGAAAAGCTGTAAGGGCATGGTCAAGTAATTCAACTGCTTTCTCGTTTTCGCCCAGCTCAACCATTGCGCGGGCAGTCCGCATGAAATTCTGTTTTGGAATAATTGAGTTTCTGAAGCTTTCCCTGTCAACATGTACACCCGGAGCATTGAGATTTCCCCATTTGAAAGTGTTCATATAGAGGTCGTATGTCTTGTAGGGGTTCACACCGCCTACACCCGATATAAAATGCTCTGCCTTGACCGGCAGGAACCGATACACAAAACCTTCGAGGTGACAATATTCTGCCACATTCAGTACCCGGCTTACACTGCTCGGATTGGCAAAATAGATAGGCCGCTCCCAGTTATTTGAAGCAATCATGTCCAGGAGCATCAGGTCATTCTTATACAGGTAGTTCTGCCTGACTGTCCATTCGATTGACGGAACGATCTTATCGTGAAGGTGTCCCGGAACTAATCCCCGTCTGATCAGTTCATCCTGATTATTGGTCAGTTTGAAATTCTTGGTAGGTGAAAAGTTGATCCGCTCACCGGAGGTTAAGCCGATTTTGGTGCGTTCATCTTCATTGGCAATGAAATCAATGATCTGTTTCAGTTCAACATGTCCTGATACCCGCTGGTCATAAAAAACCACGGCATTGTTCACCCCATTTTCATACTGATGACGTTTCAGGGTAAATGGAAGCGGATCCGATTCATATGCCCTGGTCATCATTTGATGAATATACCAGTGTCCGGAAGCCAGCATATAGTTAACAACCCTGACATCAGTCCTTACGCCTTCCACCTCCTGGGCATACCACAAAGGGAAGGTGTCGTTATCTCCATTGGTAAACAAAATTGCATTCGGTTCGCACGATTCCAGATAATTGACCGCAAAATCAAGGGTCGCATACCGCCCCGAACGGTTATGGTCGTCCCAGCCCTCTTTGGCCATAATGAAAGGAACCAGCACCAATGAAACAATAGTTGCAGTAATAGCAGCCAGCCCTGCATTGAGTCGTTTGCGCAGGAACTCAAAAACAGCCATGACTCCCAGACCAATCCAGATAGCATAAGCATAAAATGATGCAGCATAAGCATAGTCCCTTTCACGTGGCTGATAAGGATATTGGTTCAGATAGACAATAATGGCAAGGCCGGTCATAAGAAATAAAAGGGCAACTACCCAAAGGTCCTTTTTATGATGATTCAGGTGGTAGAAAAAGCCCAGCAATCCAAGTAAAAAAGGGAGCATATAGAACCTGTTCCTCGACGGGCTTTGCATGCTGTCGGGCAGGTTGTCCTGTGGTCCGAGTCTGAGTACATGCTCATCAAACCAGTTGAAGCCAGTGATCCAATTACCGTTCTCGATCTCGCCCTGGCTTTCCACGTCGTTTTGCCGGCCAGAGAAATTCCACATAAAGTAGCGGAAGTACATGTGTCCGATCTGGTAGGTAAAGAAATAACGGAGGTTTTCACCAAATGTCGGCCTCATTCTGATCTCCGACCCTTCATCGGTCGTTACTTCAATCGGAATTCCCTTCACCTTCCCGTATTGTTTGTACATCTCAATGTGAGATGACTTCTGATTACTCCACATCCTGGGGAAAATGGTTGTAAAACGCGGATCGTATACAGGTTTGGTATTTTTTCGGGGATCGGTAATGACATACCTGCCCTTCACATAATCTTTCACATAAACAGGTTTGCCGTCTTCAAGGGCAATGGTTGGCGCATTGTAGTAAGGACCGTGAAGTATCGGCCAGTCGCCGTACTGTTCGCGGGCAAGGTACCCAAGTAGTGAAATGGCATCATCCGGACTGTTCTGATCAATGGGCGGATTGGCATTCGACCGGATAATGATGGTAAAAAATGAGGAATAGCCGATCAGCAGAAAGGTGAATGAAAGAACAATGGTGTTGAGGATCACCTTTTGCTTCCTGGATGTATACCGCAGCGCCCAGACTAAGCCTGCTATCAATATTGCAAAATAAAACCAGGTTCCTGAGTTGAACGGAAGTCCGAATGAGTTGACAAAGGTAAGTTCGAAAACGCTGGATAGCCTTACCACCCAGGGTATGATCCCATTCATGATCACTGCCAGTATAAGGATGGAAACAATGCCTGTGAGGACAATCCCTTTGAGTGCGGGCTTGTGTTTTTTGAAGTAATATATATAACTGATGGCCGGGATCGCGAGCAGGTTCAGCAGGTGAACACCGATGGACAGACCGACGAGATAAGAGATCAGGATGAGCCAGTGCAGTGCATAGCGGTCGTCTTTTTCCTCTTCCCATTTCAACATGCACCAGAAAACCAGTGCCGTGAAGAACGATGACATGGCATACACTTCACCCTCAACGGCTGAGAACCAGAATGAATCGGTGAAAGTGTAGGCCAGAGCGCCGACAACACCGCTGCCGATGATGGCATAGTTTTTTCCTTCGGTCATTTCGCCTCCTGCGACCACGATCTTCCGTGCAAAATGGGTGATGGTCCAGAACAGGAAAAGGATGGTGAAACTGCTGCTGAGCGCCGACATGATGTTGACCATCAGCGCCACTTTGGAGGTATCGCCAAAGGCAAAGAGCGAGAAAAACCTGCCTACAAGCTGGAAGAAGGGTGCTCCGGGCGGGTGACTGATCTGGAGCTTGTAGGAAGTGGCGATGTACTCGCCGCAATCCCACCAGCCGGCGGTAGGTTCAACCGTAAGAACATAAACCAGTGTGGCGATGCCAAAAACGATCCAGCCGGTAATGAGGTCAAGTCTTTTGTGCAATTCCATGGGCGCGTGTCATTTACATTTTGAGCGGCGAAAATACGGAATTTCGGGATAATAAAAACCCGGCCTTTAAAAGTTCACGCTGGGGCAAACACATAAAGGCCGGATTATAGAATGATAACCTGGTTCCAGGTAACAAACAATGAACTATTGCATAACTGTCATCTTCTTTGAATCGGTTACTCTCCCATTGATCTCAAGGGTATAAAAATAGACACCAGGAGGAAGTCCTTCTGATGTTAACTCAACGAAATGAGCGCCTTCGGTTTGTTCGCC
>JBLRXC010000057.1:0-16914 GCA_047920975.1 Bacteroidales bacterium
ACTTCAAACCTCATTCCGTCACTTTTTATCAACCCCTTATGGGATATCAGTTTCCCTGAAAGATAATCATAGAAGAGATCCAGTTTAAGATCCATTTCCTTTTCTTTAAGGATGGCTGTTCCACCTGATTTGAGATAGGTTGTATACACAGTTCCCCCAAAGATAAACTCCAGGTTCTCAGAAGTATAGTTTCCCCTGAACTCTCCCTTTTTTATAAAAAACAGGAAATCCTGATCAATCGGATAGTTGATGTAAGCGATTTCAACATTTTTACAGATGAACCTTTGCAGATTGAATTCAAGATGATTGTTCATTTCCCCCGTCTTCCGGAAAATATCAAAATTTCTCTTTCCCTCCACTGAGGTTTCAAGGTTTAAAAAAACATCTTTCAACATTAATCTTTCAATCCTGTAATGTTTCCTGAAAAGATCATAGAAATTGAAAATTAATCCAATCTCTTCCGCCTTAATCAATGGGGGTTTATTTTGATCAGATCTGTCATGAGTAGTCACCTTGCTGAACTGGACCGACGCAAACGGGAAATTTTCAAATACTTTAAACTCAATGGATTCAACGCTGATCTCAATGTTGAGATGTTTATTGAGTTCTTCAACAAATAACTGCTTAACCCGGTCACTGTAGTAATGACCGATCAGGAACAATCCCGCTCCTCCCACAGAAGCCACCGACAGAAGGATCAATAATAACCTGGCAGTTTTTTTGAATATTTGTTGCATCTACAACGATTGATAAATGGTATTAAAAACGAAACCCATCTCAGTTTATTTGACGTGAAGCATAATTTGCCAACCTGTAAAATTAGGTAGAGATCAGGTTCAAAATCAAATGGATGGAGTTATGTTATCATCAGATCATTGTTGATTACCTTCCGGTTCAATCTCCGGGACACTGATATCCGCGGAAATAAATCCACTTGTGACAGCCATACGCAGCAGGCAGGATTATTATTTTAACCATCATCCATTGAAATGTTCAGCGGATTGGCAATTTAGGTTTGAACATCTATAGATATGATATCTAAAAAAAAATGAAATATTGCCGTGTATAATCAATACTTTTGCAGCGGTTATCAATCAAATTTAAATAACAAACAAATGAAACGTTTTCAATTTTATGTCTTTTCTCTTGTTATCGGTGGGGCTCTGATAACAGGGGGTTGCAGCAACGAACAAAAAGCACCTATGAAAGCAGAACAAATTCCGCTTGAGGATTTCTTTAAAAATCCTGACAAAGCAGCCTATCAGATTTCTCCGGATGGCAATTATTTTTCCTACATGGGGCCTTATGAATCCCGCATGAATGTGTTTGTTCAGGAGAGGGGTCAGGAGGACGCCATCAGGATCACCACTGAAACCGACCGGGATATAGCGGGATATTTCTGGCCAAACAATGATCAGATCCTATATCTGAAAGACGACGGAGGAGATGAAAATTACAAGTTGTATGGTGTAAACATTGATGGCAGCGGTCTTACCTGTTTCACCGATTTTGCAGATGTCAGGACCATGATACTTGATCAGCTGGAAGATATTCCGGATGAGGTGATAATCGGTATGAACAAAAGAAATCCGCAGGTTTTTGATCCCTACCGGTTAAACATTAAAACTGGTGAAATGACTATGTTGGCTGAGAATCCGGGCAATATCCAGGGTTGGATGTTTGACCACAATGGGAAGTTAAGGGTGGCCTTTGCCATAGTAGATGGCGTGAATACCAGCATACTTTACCGCGAAACCGAAGAGGATGAATTTAAGGATGTATTGACCACCAGCTTCAGGGATCAGTTCTCCCCTGATTTTTTCACTTTTGATAACAAAAATGTGATCGGAACTTCAAACCTGGGCAGGGATAAAAGCGTTGTTGTTGAGTTTGACATCGTGAACGGGCAAGAGATTAAGGTCCTTTATGAGAACCCCGACTATGATGTTGACAGGGCCTTTTATAGCAGAAAACGTAAAGTACTCACCTCTGCTTCTTATACTTCATGGAAGAGAGAGCGCTATTTCTTTGATGAAGAGACAAAGGCTCTTTTCGACCGGCTGAACAGCGATCTGGGAGCATATGAACTGGGGATTACTTCAAGCAATAAGGATGAGACCGTTTATATAGTCAGGACTTACAGCGACCGCTCACTCGGATCATACTATATCTATGACAAAACAACTGATGTATTGGAAAAAATTGCTGAAGTCAGCCCCTGGATTGACGAAAACGAGATGGCGTCTGTCACCCCTGTTTCCTATCAGTCGAGAGACGGATTGACCATTCACGGGTATCTTACCCTGCCGAAAGGCTACACCATGGAGACTGCAAAAAAGTTACCGGTTGTTGTGAACCCACATGGTGGACCCTGGTACCGCGATGGATGGGGATTCAATCCTGAAATTCAGTTTCTTGCAAATCGTGGGTATGCCGTTTTCCAGATGAATTTCAGAGGTTCGACCGGCTATGGCAAAGCATTCTGGGAGGCTTCTTTCAAGAAATGGGGACTCGAAATGCAGGACGACATTACCGACGGAACGAACTGGCTCATCGAGAAAGGTATTGCTGACCCCGAAAGGATTGCCATTTACGGAGCCAGCTATGGTGGCTATGCCACCCTGATGGGGTTGGTCAAAGAACCAGAACTCTATGCTGCCGGGGTTAATTATGTTGGTGTTTCCAACATTTTCACCTTCATGCAAACCATCCCGCCTTACTGGAAACCGATGCTCGATATGATGTATGAAATGGTTGGTGATCCTGTCCAGGACAGCGTTTTGATGAGGGAGGTTTCACCTGTATTCCATGTTGACAGGATTACTGCACCACTCTTCATTGCCCAGGGAGCAAAAGACCCACGGGTTAACAAAAACGAATCCGACCAGGTAGTAGAGGCACTTACCGAAAGAGGCGTTGAGGTTGAATACATGGTCAAGGACAATGAAGGCCATGGTTTTCATAATGAGGAGAACCGGTTTGAGTTCTACAGGGAGATGGAGGCGTTCCTGGCGAAGCATATCTAGAATTGCCCAAATACATAGGAAAGCATAAAAGCCTTCATTCACCAACAGATGAATGAGGGCTTTTTATTTGCAATCGGTTTCACTCAAATTGATATTGACAGAATAAGCATCATCAGATAGCAGCAGAGCTTTACCGGGGAGCATATTGGATTTGTTAAATTGGTCCAACCTTCTAAAAGAATTAGACCACACAGGAGCTAAACATACAACCTGTTTCAACACTTCAATCAAATCAATGATCGCTCGTGAACAATATTTTACTCCGGTGAACACATGATCATAATTTTTTTCCGGATTTTTGATCAATAACTTTCTACAAATCAATCTTCACCAGCCTCTGGCATTAAAATAGCACCCCCAAAAGGCAATACTTTGACCTTGAGATATGTTTATTGCAACAAAAGAAACCGCGGATGATCCATCTGAATAATATCCATAAAACGTATTACACGGGCTCGACAAGCCTTCATGTGCTCAAAGGGATTGACCTTGAAGTTGAAAAAGGGGAGATGGTTTCCATCATGGGTTCTTCAGGATCAGGTAAATCAACACTTCTGAATATTATCGGTATTCTTGATCATTATGATCAGGGAGCGTATCATCTGAATGGTGAGTTGATTCAGGACATGAGTGAGACTAAAGCAGCCTGGTACCGGAACAAGATGATCGGATTTGTTTTCCAGTCATTTAACCTGATCTCATTCAAGAATGCTATGGAGAATGTCGCCCTGCCGCTCTATTACCAAAAGATAAGCCGCAAGAAGAGAAACCAGCTGGCATTGGAATACCTCGACCGGATGGGTCTGAAGGAGTGGGCACATCACCTGCCCAATGAGCTTTCGGGAGGACAAAAACAGAGACTTGCCGTCGCTAGAGCGTTGATCTCGCAACCGAAAGTGATCCTGGCTGATGAGCCAACAGGTGCTCTTGATTCGCAAACCTCTATTGAAGTGATGGACCTGTTCAAAGAGATCAATGATATGGGAATCACAATTCTTATTGTGACCCATGAAAGGGACATTGCAGCAAAAACAGGAAGGATCATCAGGTTAAAGGATGGTTTGATTGACTCCATCGTGAAAAATGGGGAAAGGAAAAAATGGCTGGAAGAGCAGGTAATGGCTTGAGGGCTTTACAATTTACGAATTTCGGGTTACAGTTTATGACAAAAGAAGAATTAATTGACAGGAAGAGGAAATTCGCGATCGAAATTGTGAAATTGTATGAGTTTATTCCAATCGTAAATTAAAAAGATGTTTGATCTTGATAAATGGCAGGAAATTTACAGTACGATCCGGAAGAATAAGCTTCGTACTTTGCTCACCGGATTCAGTGTGGCGTGGGGTATTTTTATCCTGATCATTTTGCTGGGATCGGGTTATGGTCTGGAGAATGGTGTCAGGAAGGAATTTGAGCAGGATGCAACCAATACACTTTGGTTCAGTTCAGGCATGACCAGCATGGCTTATAAGGGATACAAACCCGGACGATCTATTCAGTTCACCAACAGTGATTTTGAAGAGACGAAAAAAATAGAGGATGTTGAATTCATTTCCGGACGCTTTACAATATGGGAGAACAACACCATTTCCTATAAAAATGAGTATGGAGGTTATGATATCTTTTGTACACATCCCGGTTATGGAGTGATCGCAAACATTGAATTGGTCAAAGGGCGTTTTTTGAACGATATAGATATCAGTGAAAAAAGGAAGACGGTTGCCATTGGCGTAAAGGTGGAAGAGGCACTTTTCAAAGGGGAGGAGTCAGTCGGAAAATACATCAGGATAGCCGGAATTTCCTTTCAGGTTGTGGGTGTATTTGATGATCCCAGCGGTGAACGTTCAGTGACAAGGGTATATATCCCGATTTCAACGGCACAGATGGTTTTTAACCGGGCTAACCGGCTGGGGAATATTTCAATGACCGTAGGAGATGCTACAGTTGAAAGAAGTCAGGAGATGTCCGATCAGATCAAAAATGAGTTGGCGCAGCGTCATCATTTCGACCCTTCCGATCAAAGGGCGGTATCTGTCTGGAACAATCTTGAAAATTACAAGCGCTTCATGAAGCTGTTTGCCAACATCCGACTTTTCATCTGGGTGATCGGGATTGGTACCATCATTGCCGGAATTGTGGGCGTGAGCAATATCATGATGATTGTTGTCAAAGAAAGGACCAAGGAGATCGGTATCCGGAAGGCTATGGGTGCAACACCGGGTTCCATCATTGGATTGGTACTGCAGGAATCAATTACCATAACAGCGTTTGCGGGCTACCTGGGACTGGTTGCAGGAGTTGGATTGCTGGAGATTTTTTCGAAGTATGTTCCTGACTCAGGATATTTCTCTAACCCCGAGGTCAACATACAGGTAGCGCTGGGTGCCACAGCTATTTTGATTGTTTCAGGGGCATTGGCTGGGTTTGTGCCAGCCAGAAAGGCATCCATGGTGAAACCCGTTCTAGCACTGAAAGATGAATAAAATATCAGCAAATTAAACATGAGATTTTTTGATTCTGACAATTGGCATGAAATATATGTTGCCCTGAAAAAGAATAAGCTCAGGACCTTTTTAACTGCTTTTGGTGTTTTTTGGGGCATCTTCATGCTGATCATCATGATGGGTGCCGGAGAAGGCCTGTATAATGGCACAAGCCAGGATCTGGGTGATATGGCTACCAACAGCGTTTTTATGTGGACACGCAGAACTACTATGCCCCATAACGGATTTCCTAGAAGTCGCCAGATCCGGTTTAAAAATGATGATACAAAAGCCTTGATTGAAAACATTCCTGAAATCCGGTATATTGCACCACGTCTTCAGGGTTGGGGCGGGGAAGGCAGCAATAATGTTGTACGCGGTGAACGAACCGGTGGATTTAATATCCAGGGCGATTATCCGGCTTTCTTTCTGATTGATCCGGTGACAATGATTTCGGGTAGATTTATCAATCAGCTTGACATTGAAGAGAAACGGAAAATTGCCGTCATTGGGCAGAGGGTTTTTGATGAGATGTTCAGTCCGGATGAAGATCCAATTGGCCAGTATATCAGGATACAGGGAGTCTACTTTCAGATTGTAGGTCAGTTCCGGTCGAAAAAGAACGGTCATAATGCGGATCAGGAGAATCAGAATGTGTATATCCCCTTTACAACGCTCCAGCAAGTGTATAACTATGGAGATATGGTTGGCTGGTACTCAATCACAGCAAGGGATGATGTCAGGGTTGAGGTGGTGGAGAATAAAGCCAAAGAACTTTTAAAAAGACGACACAATATCCATCCCGATGATAACCAGGCAGTCGGATCATTCAACCTGGACAATCAGTGGCGCAAGATGACCAACCTTTTTATGGGCATAAACGGACTGGTGTGGATCGTTGGCATCGGGACCCTGCTTGCAGGAGTGATTGGTGTTAGCAATATCATGTTGATTGTGGTAAAGGAGAGAACAAAGGAGATCGGAATTCAGCGCGCTATTGGAGCCACACCTATGGTCGTTATAAGCCAGATTGTGGTTGAATCGGTATTATTGACATCCTTTGCGGGTTATTTCGGATTGGTATTGGGCGTTGGTTTGATTGAACTGGTCAACCTGGGATTATCTTCATCCGGAACCGAACCGGGTATGTTCATCAATCCTTCGGTTGACTTTCACAAAGCATTATGGGCACTTGGTATTTTGGTGATCTCCGGTATATTTGCCGGTATGATACCTGCTCAGCGGGCTGTCAGTATCAAACCAATTGATGCTCTGAGAGATGAAAACTAGAGTTAAATTGATAATTTTTACTCAATGAAAAAATTGATTAAGTATTTTTTGCTGATTGTTGTCCTGGGGGCTTTCGTATACACCATTTTTTTCCTTTATAAAAAGTCTCAGGCCAAGCCGGTTGTATATGAGACAGTTCAGCCTGTGGTAACCAATATTGTCAGAAAGACAGTGGCTACCGGATCAGTTGTTCCCCGTAAGGAAATAGAGGTCAAGCCCAAAGTGTCAGGTATCATTGAAGAGATTTATGTCTCAGAAGGAGATTATATCAAAAAGGATGACCTGATTGCCCGGGTTCAGATCATTCCGGATATGGTGACCCTGAACAATGCAGGGTCAAGGGTGAACAGGGCAAGACTTGCGCTTGAAGATGCACAGCGAAACCATGCAAGGCAAAAAGAGTTATTTGATCAGATGGTTATCTCAAAATCAGCATTTGAGGCGGTTGAGCTTCAGCTGAATAATGCCATGGAGGAACTTGCTGCTGCCGAAAACAACCTTGAACTGATCAGAAAAGGACAAACCAAACAATCGGGAGCCACTGCCAATACCCTGATCCGGTCAACCATTGACGGAATGGTACTTGATCTTCCGGTTGAAATAGGAAACTCTGTGATCGAAAGCAATACATTCAATAGCGGAACCACTATTGCCATCATAGCCAACATGGGTGAAATGATCTTTGAGGGTCAGGTGGACGAAAGCGAGGTTGGAAAAATAAGGGAAGGAATGGACCTGATCCTGACTATTGGTGCCTTAACTGATGTTAAGTTCCACGCAATCCTCGAGCACATTTCCCCCAAGGGAGTGGAGGAGAACGGTGCCATTCAGTTCCGGATCAGGGCAGCAGTTGATTTGATTGATACTGTTTTTGTGAGGGCCGGATACAGCGCAAATGCCGATATCGTGCTGGAGAAGCGTGATAGTGTTCTCGCCATTAATGAAAAGGTATTGACATTTGAAAATGATTCCGCTTACGTTGAAGTTGAAGTTGACCTGCAGACCTTCGAAAAAAGAAATATTCTGACAGGGTTATCTGACGGAATCAATATTGAAATTCTTTCGGGACTTACCAAAGAAGATAAAATAAAGATCCTGAAATAATCCAGATGTAACAAAAATTAAATCCAAAATGTGTTCATGTATTTTTTATCATACCTTTGTAAGCTAAACAAAAAATTAACACAGATGAAAAGTTATCTTAAGATTTTTGGAATTTTTTCACTTGGGCTCCTTCTGACCCTTGCATCCTGTAAAGACGATGATGATGATAAAGCACCGTCAAAAACAACAAAGGATTACCTGACTGCCGGCTTTTGGACAACAACCTCCATGGCAATAAATCCTGCGATTGATTTTGGTGGCGGCATGGTAATCACCGATTATTACACCATGATGCCAGCCTGCGAGCAGGATAATTTAATAAGATTTAATGCAGATGGTACCATTACAGATGATGAAGGCGCTACAAAATGTGATCCCAGTGCTCCGCAAACTGTTACTGAAGGAACATGGCAACTTAGTTCAGACAATGCTTCCCTTACAGTTGATTATCCTGATGAAGATCCAATGACATTGGTGATCATTGAATTGAATGACAACACATTTAAGGGTAAATATACTTTTCTTGAAGACTTTGGTTTTGGGCTTACTACCTATGAAGTGACCATAACCATGGTTAAGTAAAAGTCATTTTTAATTTACTCCTGAAATACTTAAAAAATCCGGGTGTGCATAGCCCCCGGATTTTTTTGTTAAAAATTATTTTACCAGGATCATTTTCTAATGATTATATTTGCAGCGATGTACCAATGTGGGAAAAAAATCCCCTGCAGGAACTTGGATATTTATTTGATTACCATGTAAAGACCTCATTTATAATGGTTTATTTCGATGGCATAAGTTTAGCAAACAGGGATACCCAACAAACAAAGTATTCATGTTTAATTTTGAAATCATGAGGTCAGCAACTTTCACCACCATCGTTTTAATTTTCTCACTGCAGGTTTTAGCAGTCAGTTCCAACGACACTACCTACACTAAGGAATGGGATTCGAAGACAGAATCATGGGTCTATTTCGACAGAATCATTTCATCCTACGAGAATAAAATACTAAAATCGGAGTTAATCCAGATCTTTGAAAATAACGCTTGGGTGAATTATAACCTCCGTCAGTTTTTTCACAATAACGGGAGCGTTGTTGAAGAACTTGAGTTTTACTGGGATGATAACAGAGATAAATGGCTCGACAATTACCGGAAGTTATTTTCATACGACCAGGAGGGAAAACTTCTAAAAGTGCTGCACCAAAACATTTTCAGGGAAAATTACATCAATAGCTCACAGGAATTGTATCATTATTCAGCAGATGGGCTACTGATGGAAAAGGTTGTTCAGACTTTCGAGGAAACCTGGTCAAATTTTCTCAGGTATCAGTACTATTATAATTCAAAGGAATTAATTCTGGAAGAGAACCTGACCTATTGGAAAGGTGATGATTGGGGTGAGAAATCATTTGCAATCCATCATCGATACGACCACAATGACCTACTTTCGGAGAAGATAAAAGTTAAATACCACGGAAAAAAAGAAATAAACCTGAACCGTGAACAATTTGTTTATAACGGCAACGTAATGCTTGATGAACAAATTGTTTCGCAATGGAACCCTAAAGCAAAGAGATGGGTCAGTAAAAACCGGGCTGTATACGTCAGTGACCTCAACGGATACGTGTGTTCCATGATGAATCAGGCTAAAAACCGGAAAGAGTGGGTGAACTATTTGTTTACGGAATTTACTGGTAACAATGTTCCGCTTTCGGGTATGGATATTGCCGGGGGAATGACTTTTTCGATTTATCCGGTTAATTTTGGTAAACTTGCCAGGGTTGAGTTCGTTAACCCGCACCGCGAAGAATTTAATGTGAGGATTATCAATGAGAGCGGAGTTGTAATGGCCTCTGCATTTACTGCTAAAGACGAGGTATTGCTGGATGCCCGCAGACTGATCAAAGGAATTTATTTTATAGAACTACAGGGTAGTAATTTATTTTCGGGAAAATTCTCGGTTAAATAATGACACCTTACCATGTAGATTACCTTACCTTGATTTGCTTAGCCACCCTTTGGGTGGCTAAGTTTTATAGCCAAACTGCATCATATTCAGATTATAAAAGATAGGGAAACACTGCTTTTCTGCTTTGTGGATAAGTTTGAAACTCCTTCAGATACCATTTGTGGTGATCAAGTGAACGGGGAATGAGGTTAACCATGGTCCAGACAAAGAAAGATAAGGCAGGAAGGCACCAGGTCATGATGGCGAAACCACCCCACTGAATAATCTCGCCCAGGAAATTCGGACAGGATACAAACTTAAATAGTCCGCCATAAGGGATTCTGTAACCTCCGGCCCCCTCTTTTCTAAGTCCGATCAAAATCCGGTCGTGATATTGATTGATCATAAAACCAGCGATGAAAATCAAAACCCCCAGGATAAACCTGATATTAAAAAACCAGTCTGGGCTGTAACCAGGGGATAAAGATCCAAACCAGTAGCCGTTGATAAAACCATTGACAAGATTAAAAATAAAAGCGAAAGCCAGGATGACCAGCGGCATTTTTTTCCCCCGGGTCTTAATCCGCAGTGGGAATATGATTGCCCTGTTCAAATAATGAATCACCCAAAGCAAAAAGAATGAGAAAATAACAATCTGTTGATAACCTCCACCTTTCAGAACAAAATATGCAAAGGCAAAAAGTGCAGGAGATTCCATTATAAACCATCCTAACCTGTTGTTGACCAACGGTCCCCAATCATTTCTGGAGTGCCTGCCATAAGGCGCCGGAATCTTCAAAATAACAGGGAAAAGCAGAAACGCAAGAATAATCCACCCTACGACAATGGTATTAAAAAGCTCTTTTGACATCATATCATTCAATCATGTTAGTCTGCCTGTAGAAGTCGAAAGTGTCTTTCAGTGTTTCTGCAAGCGGTCGGGGATAGTATTCGAGATCCCGGGTTGCCCTGGAATGAGAGATCATCCGGTTGGAATTTTTAAGGATGCTCAGAGAATTCATCGTGTATAGCGGCTCTTCCTTCCTGATTTTTGAGTACAGACTGATGAAGGGTTGTCCGATCCTGGCAAGAAGCGTTGGAGCAATAAAGGAGGGAGTTTTCCTTTTTGTTATCCGGCCAATGAGTCTAGAGAGGTTTTCCAGACTTTCCCAGTGTCCTGATACGATATAACACGCTCCAGGTTTACCTTTTTCAGCTGCCCTCATGGTGCATTCCACAACATCTCTTACATCCACCCAGTTATATCCGCCCGGAACAAGCATTGGTAAAGCGTTCTTATAGATCTTGATCAATGCCTGACCAAGATAAGAGGGACGGTAATCTTCAGGGCCAATAATGGCTGTAGGAATCATAATAACCGCATTGAGCCCTGATTCTGTTGCATTCAGCACTACTTTTTCGGCAGCAGTCTTTGATTCCTCATAAACCATTTTGGAATGACCCAGATAAGGTCTTGTTTCTTCCAGTGTCTGATCCAGTGGAAATTGTTCACGGGTATGGATGGAAGAGAAATGAATAAACCTTGGCGTCCTGAATTTCAGACAAACTTCCGTCAGGTTTTGCGTACCCTGAACATTGGTGCGGTAAACAACTTCCCTATCCTTACCGCTGATGGATATTCTGGCAGCCAGATGAAATACAATTTCTGCATCCCTGCATAATTTTTCCAAAGAACCCGGATCCAGCAGGTCGCCTTTGATTATCTCAATACCGGAATCCTGAAGATTAGTGCTACTGTGATGCATGAGGGCTTTCACATAAAATCCCCTCCCGGTAAGTACCCTGCAGAGAGCATTTCCCACATGACCACTTGCTCCGGTAACTGCAACTTTCATAGATCTTAATGGATTCTTAAGGGATCAAATGTAGGGCTTTTAATAGTATACCCGTTAAGATATTTGCTGGAATTTCTTAATTGAAAGATTCATTAGGTAGTAACTATCTGGTCTGTAAGATTGGTCCTTGTCCTAAAGATATGTACTGAATTACATCCTTTCGGGGACTTCAATACCCAGTAAAAACATAGCCGATTGAATCACCCTGCCCGTAAACCAGCTGAGAGCAACCCGGAACCTGGAGGTGCCTTCATCCACCCTTTTCAGGATAGGATTGTCCTGATAATAATGATTGTAAGTCTTGACCAGTTCATACACATGGGTGGCAATAACAGCCGGGTTAAGCGTTTCACCTGCCTGCTTCACCACCACAGGAAATTCATAGATCTGCCTGATAAGTTCTTTTTCCACGTCAAGCAGATCAACTTTGTGATAATCAATAGCGGTGGCCAGCTTATCAGGACTGTCTTCTGCTTTTCTGAGCAGTGACTGAATCCGGGCGTAAGTATACTGGATGAAAGGGCCAGTATTCCCATTGAAATCTATGGATTCTTCCGGATTGAATAACATACTCTTCTTCGGGTCAACCTTGAGGATAAAGTATTTCAAAGCACCCATACCAATGGTGTTAAAAAGTTCTGTTCTCTCACGGCTCTCAAAATCATTGGTTTTTCCCAATGCTTCTGTTGTTTTGTGTGCAGTCTCCAGCATTTCATCCATCAGATCATCTGCATCCACTACAGTTCCTTCCCGGGATTTCATCCGGCCATGCGGCAATTCCACCATGCCATACGACAAATGGAACAGTTTGTCAAACCAGGTGTTTCCCAGTTTTTTAAGCACCATTTTCAAAACTTCAAAATGATAGATTTGCTCATTCCCCACTACATAGATCATCCTTTCGGGTTTGTATTCTTCAAAACGCTTGTAAGCTGTTCCAATATCCTGTGTAATATAAAGGGAGGTTCCGTCGCTCCTGAGGAGTAATTTTTCATCAAGTCCTTCATCTGTGAGATCAACGCAAACAGAACCATCGCTGTTCTGATAAAAAATATCACGCTCCAATCCTTCCATGACAATATCTCTTCCATTGAGGTACATTTCCGATTCATAATTCACCTGGTCAAAATCAACGCCAAGGTTTTGGTAGGTTTGATCAAAACCTTCATAAGTCCAGTTATTCATCGTCCTCCAGATGGTTAGTATTTCCTCATCGGCATTTTCCCAACGCAGGAGCATTGTTTTTGCCTCTTTCATCAGTTGCGCCTGGGCATAGGCATCATCCTCGGTATAACCCCTGTGTACCAGCTCCCTGATCTCCTCTTTGTGTTTCTGGTCAAACAAAACATAATATTTCCCGACGAAATGATCACCTTTCATTCCGGTGGAAGCAGGTGTTTCGCCATTACCCCATTTGACCCAGGCTAACATTGATTTGCAGATATGAATCCCCCGGTCATTGATCAGGTTTACTTTGATCACCCGCTGACCATTGGCCTGTAAAATTCTGGAGAGTGAAAATCCAAGCAGGTTATTCCGGATATGTCCCAGGTGCAATGGCTTGTTGGTATTGGGTGAAGAGTATTCAATAACAATGGGCTTCTTTTTAAGAGTGGGTGTAAATCCGAACTGTTGATCTGTGAGCTTTTCTTTGAAGAAATCAAGCCAGTACCTGACTTTGACAGATAAATTCAAAAATCCCTTCACCACTTCAAAAGAATCAATCCAGACCAATGAAGATTGAATGTGCAAACCAATTTCTTCGGCTGTTTGCTCAGGTGATTTTTTTGAATACCTGATGATCGGGAAAACTACCAGGGTATAATCGCCTTTGAATTCCTTGTTGGTCTTTTCGACCTGGATGAATCTTTCATCAACCTCCTGATCATAAAGCTTTTTACAGGCCTCAATCGTTTTATCGGTGATCAGTTGCTCAATCATTTCGGAATTTTGAAGCAAATTTACAGGAAAAAAATGGGATTGCAACCAGTTATTCAGAAGTCAGGCAACTATATCATAAATCAGCATTGAACGCTGTGATTCTGTTTTAATATGTTTGTGTATTTTTGCCCTTATCATACACCACGGTTTTTTAGTGTATATATTATTTCTCTTCACATCAGACATTATTGAACAATGAAAAAAGCATGCATCATTCTCGCCAGCCTTCTTGCATTAACTGTGTTCACCAATTGCTCCCATTCCGGTGCATTTAACAAAAATGGCAGTGTAGAACCTGACATATCTTCGGGTGACCATCTTACCATGGCTGTATTATATCAGCAAACGGCTGCTGAATACAGGGCACTCTGTTATCAGACCTTCAATCTGGCCAGAATGCAACTCGACCAGAATCTCAAAAGGATGGGACTGATGAGGCAGCAGGCCATTGTGGTTGATATTGATGAGACGGTTCTGGACAATAGTCCCTATGAGGCAAAATGTATCCTTGATGCTATTCAGTACCCGGCATACTGGGATGAGTGGGTTGAACTGGCCAAAGCTGAACCGGTACCCGGAGCGCTTGAATTTCTTCAATATGCTGAATCAAAAGGGATTGAAGTGTATTACATCACCAATCGCAGGGAAAAGCATCGTGAAGCCACTCTGATGAACCTGAAAAAAATTGGATTCCCCTATGCTGAGCATGACTTTCTGCTGATGAGAACTGATGAGGCAGGAAAAAAATCAAGGCGCGATAAAGTGGCAGAGACCCGGCAAATCATTATGCTCATTGGTGACAACCTCAACGATTTTTCTGAAATTTTTGAAGAACAGTTGATCTCAGAGCGTTTTGCCCTCACGGATAGTTTGAAAACAGAATTCGGAACCCGGTTCATTGTATTACCCAATGCCATGTATGGCGATTGGGAAGGGGCGGTTTTGAATTATGACCATTCAAAATCCCCGACTGAAAAAGAGATGATGCGCCACAAAGCACTCAAAGGGTTTTAATATTTTCCTATTCCATGTCTCCTGGCATCCGGAAAAGGATTTGCTATCTCATGAACAGCTTTTTTGTGGCATAATAACGATTATCAAAAACAAGGGATAAGATAAGTGTTTGCGTTGTGACATTTCCATCAATTTCGATTGTCGCTCTATTTTCACCTCTATTCTGAAATTCAAGTTCTCCCTGCCCGATCATCCTTCCATCAAGAGATGTCAGAAAGTAAAAAGTCTTTCCGGTATATGGAAGGTCATAGGTAACCCGGATCTGATTTTGAACCTGGTGAAACGATACTTCAAACGCAAGAGGGTTCGAACCGTCAATTACATATACATTGACAGGTTTGGATTTGACCAGAAACACAGAATAGATGGTTGGATTAGCGTCCGTTGTAGTGGTTTGGTTGTTTGCAAATGGGTTAAGGGCCGGGCTGTGAATTCCTCCAAGAATATGTCCCAGTTGGATTGTATCTTGTTCAATTGCACTCAGTTTGATCACGTCATGGGAGTAATGAGGAAGTTCTTTATTGATGAAAAATTCTGCACTTGCCCCAACGAAAGCAGGCATTTCTATCGGGAACTGATATTCGTGAAGAGACCCATCTGCTAAGCGGGATAGCCTGCTGATGGTTTTTACAAAAGGAACCAGGTCATCTTGTATCAGTTCTTCACCATCGTAATAATATTGACTGAACCCTCCAAAGAACAGAAAATGAAAACCTAAAGAAAGAGCCAGCATGTTACAGGGTTTTATTCTGTTTTGATCTTACCACCCCTGACCGTTGCCCCTACTGCAATGGCCCCGCTGAAAATGATAAGGTTTTTAACGATATACTGCCCTTCCAGTGTAAGTCCGTAAGGGATAACAGTAAATACTTCCTCAGGAAATAAGAAGATTGGCGTTATGGTACCAAGCATCTGTATAAAAAGCAAAAGCAACGTTTCTCTCAGGAACAATTTGAAAATCAAAGCAATTCCAATAAATACCTCGAGGGCTGCAAGCCCTGAGATAATCAATTGTTGGCTGAACAAACCAAAGGTGAGCGTGTCAATGGTATTGATGGCAAGGTCTTCTGCGGGACTTAACCCCGGAAAAAACTTAAGAATTCCAAACCAGAAAAACAAAATACCAATACTGAGTCTGATGAATGTAATGGCACGTTTGGCCATCCACCGGGTGATCTTTTTGTCAATCTTTTGAAAGGTTTTTCCTTGCTTATTTATGAATTCCATCTTTACCTGGTATAATCTGTTTTCACAATTTCTTTAATTCCTTCGGGATAAGAAGTAGGATTGATTCCAAATCTTTTTTCAAATTTGGAGCTGTCGAACACATAATCCCGGTCATATTGGTAATACATTTCAACCATCTCCTTCATAACCGGAATAAAAAGGCCAAGGACCCTGACCATCCACTTTGATGCGAGCTGGTATTTTGGTTTAACGGCTAATTCTCCGGCGATGTTTTCGATCCATTCCCTGCCCGTAAAAGGGTTGGAAGCCGTTGGAAGGTGCCAGACCTGTCCAAAAGCGTCATTTGTATTGCCAAGTAAAGCGGTTGCTTTACCGGCATCAGGGGTAAAGGTAAAAGAATGTTTGTAATCCAATCCACCCATCCAGTTTGCCTTCCTGCCCAGACTTAGTGGTTTGAGAACCATTTCCGTAAGCATGCTTGTATTCCGGACAGAGGGACCGTAATAATCTGCACACCGGGCAATCAAACATTCAACCTCGCCCTTTTCATGGGCATTCATGACCATATTTGCAATTTTCTTCCTCACCTTGCCTTTTTCCGAAGGCGGGTTGACAGGGTGGTCCTCTGTCATTGGATTCAGGTTTTTGCCATCATAGATATAGATGTTGTCGAAAAATATAAATTTTGCTTTGTGGGTTTTACAGGCATTTAAAACATTTTCCATGATTACCGGCCAGGCTGACTGCCATGTTTTGACATTGTAAGGTAATCCTGCAGTCAGGTAAACAATTTCAGAACCCTCAACAGCTTTCAGGGTTTGATCACGGTTTGTCAAATCAGCCTGAAAAAGCTGGTCTGATGGATTTACTTTTGTTGGATTCCGGCTTACAATCCGGATTGCTGCAGTATATTGAGAAAGTGATCTTGAAAGTTCAATCCCGATTGTTCCTCCGGCGCCTAATATTGTTTGCATCATTTGCATCAGTTAATCTTGAACTAAATCTAAAACCAATGAACTTATACCCTCTAAAACCATCATATAATGATCATGGGATCATAG
>JBLRXC010000058.1:0-16648 GCA_047920975.1 Bacteroidales bacterium
GTCTTGATGTCCATATCCTTAAATGCAAACAAGAGTGCTTTAAAGAAATCCTGCGGGCTGTCCTTGTTGTGACGGACATTGTTGGATAAAAGGAGCTTGTACTTTTTCTCGTTTTCATCCATGTCCTTCCAGGGTCGGAAGGACTGATGCATGATGCTGTTGATTAACATGAATTGTATCTTCATATATTGAGTTTAATCCGGTTTGCAGCTTCCATCTTTTTGCGATCCACGACCTTAGCATATATTTCCGTGGTTTTAATTGACTTGTGACCGAGTAGTTTTGAGACAGTATAGATATCAGTGCCCAAAGATAACTGTAAAACTGCATGGGTGTGCCTCGAGCAGTGAAACGTGATCTTCTTTTCGATGCCTGCCCTGATGACCCACTCCCTTAACTTCTGGGTGACTTCATTGCCATAGGATAAACCCTCAAAAACCTTGTTTTCTGCTAACTGTCTGATACCCATAAGTTTATAAGCATCGTCAGAAATGGGAAGGGTTTCCTGGCCTTTGGTCTTTTTCTGGCAAAACCTGATGTAATGACCGTTCTCCTCTGAATGCTGAACCTCGCCCCAGGTTAAATTCTGTATGTCGGAAAACCTTAAGCCGGTGAGACAACCGAAAAGGAAGGCGTTCCTCAAAAGCATTGTATTACACGGTGTGACTGAGAGCTTTTGGAGTTCTTCCAAGGTGAGAAACTCGCGGCGGGTCTCAGACTCTTTGATGCCTTCAACCTGCTGGGCGGGGTTCCGGGTGATGATGCCATCCTTTACAGCTTGCTTCAAGGCTGCCCTGACTTTGTTGAAATATGATACGGTTGAGTTCCGGGATAACTGACCTCCGTTCTTTGACCTGGCTTCGTTCACCAGATGCTCCTTGAAGGCTTCGAGCCAGTCGGTGTCAATCTCATTGAAGGTGACATCTCCCCTCTTGAAACTTGATAGATGCCTTGCAGCGCTGTTCCAGTTGCCATAGTTGCCATCGCTGTCTTTGCGCTTCTCGGCAAGGACCTTGAAGTAAAACAGAAAACTGGTGTTGATGCGCTCTTTGTCATTGAAGCCGAAATAACCGTTCTGAATCTCAATCTGGCGCTTGGCCCTGATGCTTTCAGCTAACTGGAGGGTTTGTTTGTTGGTGGCTCTGTCTAATGCGGTGCGGGGCTTGTGTACCAGGTACAACCTTAAATATTCATACTGGCGCTTTCCCTTGTGGTAATAGTCGAGGTAAAGACTGACCTTGCCGTTCTTTACTCTTTTGCGAAGTGTTGCTTTCATGACTCAAAAATTTGGTTGATTGATGATTTCTTAATAATGGTGCGCCTTCCTAATTTGGCAGCATGTATGTTTCCGGCTTTGATCTGCCGGTAGATGGTCATGCGACTGGCACCCAGTAGCTGACATGTTTCGGCAATGCTGAGGAACTCTTTGTGATCTAACTTTGCTTTTTGAAAGCCGAGGCGCTGATTTTCTACTGGTTCAACGGTGTTGATTTGTTCCTCCCGCTTGCGCTTTTTGTAATAACGGCCAGCGCAACGGAGACAGCAGAATTTTGTGACGGTTGTCTTTGCGATGTACTCCTTTCCACAAAATATGCAGATTTTGGGGATTCTCATGTTTGTGCTCATGTTGATTTGATTTAGGTTAATGTATCGGTTTGTATCTGGTTGTATCTTGATGTCTCTGGTTGTATCTGTATGTAACGTGTTTTCTCCATTTCTCATTTTCACGTTGCCGGGCAACAAATTTTGTAATTAGGGCAACAAATGAGCAACAAATATAAGCAAAAAAGGGCAAATGGGCAACAAAAAAAGGAATAAGTTGTTAACATAAAGTTAACAAAAACAGGCAGTTGGAAAAAAAAGGAAGAGAGATTACTTTCCTATACAAAAGCGTGAAAATATATTCTCCAGGATCTCATCATTGGTGATCTCACCGGTGATTTCACCGAGGTGGTGCAGTGCCTGGTGGATGTCGATGGCGATGAGGTCGGAGGGGCGGTTTTCATCAAATCCTTTCCGGATGTTTTGCAGTGCTTCCCGTGCGCGGGTGAGGGATTCAAAGTGGCGCACATTGGAGACGATGGCGTTGTCGGAGAGACTCTCCTGCTCCATGTAACCGGTCAGGTGGTCAACGATCAGGTTGATGTTCTCCTTTCGCTTGGCCGAGATGAAGATGCAGTCCATCTCCACAAGAGATTTAAAATCAGGTGGGGACTCCACCAGCAGGTCGGTTTTGTTCGCAACGAGGATGAACTTCTTTTCTTTCTCTTTTCCTCCGGCGAGGGTTTCGATATGTGCTTTGAACTCCGCAAGGGTCTCTTTCACTTCGTTGCACTTCATCTCGTTCACGTCAAACACATAGAGGATGATCTTCGCCTGATCAATCTTCTCATAGGTGCGTTCAATGCCGATGGTCTCAATGCGGTCGGAGGAGGGACGGAGGCCGGCGGTGTCGATAAAACGGAAGGCAACCCCCTTCAGCACAATCGTATCTTCAATGGCATCGCGGGTGGTGCCGGGTATCTCAGAGACGATGGCGCGCTCCTCGTTCAGGATGGCGTTCAGCAGCGTGGATTTCCCGACGTTGGGTTTGCCCACTATGGTCACAGGGATACCACGCTTCAAGACCTGTCCGTATGAGAAGGAGCCTATCAGGGTTTCTACTTCCGAACCCAGTTCGCCCAGGAGTCTGTTCAGATCCGAGCGGTTGGCAAACTCAACATCCTCTTCGCTGAAGTCAAGCTCCAGCTCAATGAGGGAGGCAAAGTTGACCAGTTGTTGCCTTAACTCTTTGATCCTGCTTGAGAATACGCCGCGCATCTGGTTCAGGGCAAGGTCGTGGGAGGCTTTGGATTGGGAGGCGATTAAATCGGCGACGGCCTCGGCCTGCGACAGGTCAAATTTGCCGTTGAGGAATGCCCTCAGGGTGAATTCGCCCGGTGTGGCAAGCCGTAATCCTTTGCCAAGCAGTAATTCAAGGATCCGCTGCTGGATATATTCAGAGCCGTGGCAGGAGATCTCAACCGCATCTTCACCCGTGTAGGAATGGGGACTTTTAAAGAGACTCACCAGGACGTCATCCACTACTCCTTCCGAATCAAAGATCTCACCAAAGCGGAGCATGTGGGTTCTGATGGTCTGGATATCGACCTCTTTGTTTTTGGGTTTAAAAACCCGGTTGAGCACATGAAATGCTTCCGGGCCTGATATCCGGATGACGGCAATGGCGCTGGTGCCGGGAGGTGTGGCCAGTGCGCAGATGGTTTCGCCGGTCTGCCGGGCAGTGGGTGATTGATCCATGGCATTCATTTTAAAAATATGTATGAGCAAATATATGGATTTATTTCAAAGTCGTTTTTAAAGTTTTGCGAAAGCAGAGATTGAATAGAACACGGATTAGATTAATCGGATACATCATAATAAATCAGTGTACCATGGAATAGAACACTGATTGGACTGATCGGTTATGATCGGTTATGATCAGATCTTTGTATTAATTCAAAATCAGTGTTAATCAGTTTCATCATAATAAATCAGTGTACCATTTGAATAGAACACTGATTGGACTGATCGGTTATGATTGGTTATGATCAGATCTTTTTTCAAATCAAAATCAGTGAAATCAGTCCCGGCGTCGATGGAATTAGTGTGCCATTTGCTGAAAACTTAAATAACCAGACTGGCTATTTAAAAAAATTGGATAAAACTTAAATAAGCCTTATCTTTGTTTAAAATTTTAAGATGAAAAATTTTAAATCAGGACAGTATATAAGTCAGGGGTACTATAAAAGCTTCCAACCTGATTTGATAAATAGACAATTGCAAATTGAAAATATGGAGATTTTGCAGTTGTTAAGTCAGGCAGACAGAGAATTAGGTCGTTTGGATATGTATTCAAAATATATCCCAAACATTGATTTGTTTATTAGTATGCATGTAATTAAAGAGGCTACACAGAGTACTAAGATTGAAGGAACACAGACAAATATGGATGAAGCTTTGCTGGAAAAAGAGGATTTGCCATTAGACAAGCGTGATGACTGGGAGGAAGTTCAAAATTATATTAAAGCAATGGAATGGGCTATTTGTCAATTAGATAAATTGCCCTTTTCTTCTAGATTGATACGAGAAACCCATCGTGTTTTGCTTCAAGGGGTGAGAGGTGAAGAAAAACAACCAGGGGAATTTCGCATGCGTCAAAATTGGATTGGTGGTGCTACGATTAAAGATGCTGTTTTTATCCCTCCGGTTCATACCTCTGTCCCAGAGTTAATGAGCGATATTGAAAAATTTATTCACAACGAGGAGATACATATCCCAGAACTATTAAGAATTGGACTGGTTCATTATCAGTTTGAGACCATTCACCCATTTCTTGACGGCAATGGAAGAGTTGGACGACTGTTAATCCCATTATATTTGGTTAGTAAGGGGATAATTCAGAAACCAGTTTTATATCTATCTGACTTCTTTGAGAAAAACAGAAAGTTATATTATGATAATTTAACGAATGTCAGAGAAAAAAATGATTTAGGACAATGGTTAAAATTTTTTCTGGTTGGAGTTACTGAAACAGCTAAAAACGGCATAGAAACATTTGATGGAATCATGCAACTTCAAAAGCAGACTGATATAAAAATTGAGTCGTTAGGCAGCAGAGCATCAAAAGCGAAAAAGGTTATAGATTATTTATACAGACGTCCAATGATTACAGCAGATAAAGTAAGTGAGATTGCATCCATTTCAATGCCATCATCATATAAACTGATTTCTGGTTTGGAAGGCATAAATATTTTAAAAGAAATGACCGGAGGACAAAGGAGCAGAATGTATGTATTTGATAATTATATAAAACTTTTCAGATAGAGCCCAGTGGTGAACAGTTAAATCAGTCCAATCAGTGTACCATTGAATAGGATTTGATAATTCTTTTATCTTTGCAGCTTTCAAAATCAAAAGGACAGATTGCAATGAGCGTATTGGTCAATAAAAATTCAAGGGTTGTTGTCCAGGGGTTCACAGGAAAAGAGGGCACATTCCACACCACACAGATGATTGAGTATGGAACGCCTATCATTGGCGGGGTCACACCCGGCAAAGGAGGACAGCACCATCTAGGCAAACCGGTATTCAACACAGTGTTGGATGCGGTGAAAAAAGAAGGAGCCCGTGTTTCTGTGATCTTTGTGCCTCCTGCATTTTCAGCAGATGCCATCATGGAGGCCGCCGAAGCAGGGATTGAAGTGATTGTATGCATCACCGAAGGCATTCCCGTACAAGACATGGTGAAAGTGAAAGAATACCTGAAAGACCGCAAAAGCCGCCTTGTCGGGCCAAATTGTCCGGGCGTGATCACCCCGGGCGAAGCCAAAGTAGGCATCATGCCCGGGTTCATTCACATGCCCGGAAACATCGGGATCGTTTCCCGGTCGGGTACCTTAACCTATGAAGCCGTCGACCAGTTGACCAAGCTCAACCTCGGCCAGTCAACCGCCATTGGGATTGGAGGCGATCCTATCATCGGAACAACCACCAAAGATGCTGTTGAACTGTTTATGAACGACACCGAAACGCACGGGATCGTAATGATAGGCGAGATTGGCGGAGGCATGGAAGCCGAGGCAGCACGATACATTCAAAAACACGGTACAAAACCGGTAGTCAGTTTTATTGCAGGTGCCACCGCGCCGAAAGGCCGCACCATGGGGCATGCCGGAGCCATCATTGGAGGAAAAGACGACACAGCAGAAGCCAAAAAGAAGATTTTAAGAGAATGCGGCGTTCATGTTGTTGATTCTCCTGCAGATATTGGATCTGAAATGTTAAGGGTGCTGGGAAGGTAAGAGCTGAGTGCTAAGAGCCCAGAGCTAAGAGCTTTGTGCAGAGAGAGCGTCAGGAGCTGGTTGCAGGTTGCTGGTTAAGAACGGTGAACTGTGAACCGAAAACAGTTGGCAGTAAGCAGTTGGTAATTATTATATGGTTAAATTGCTAAATTGTTTTGTTACTGGTTGCTAAGATCAAATGGCTGGGGGCCTGGGGCCGAACTGCAAGAGTTGAATCCCGGTTAATACGAAAGCCTGTCAGAAAGCAAGTACCCAGGCATCCTTGAATCTGGAAGCGTATTCCCGTTTAGCCTTATTGGCATCTTCCATCGAATCATAATCAGCAATGGAAACTCTGTAGCGGTCATCTTTGGAGATGATCTTTGCCGCCTTGTGACCATCATTGTGAATCCGCTTCAGGCGCGCTTTTGCATCTTCAAAACTACTGAACCCAGCCACAATAACATAGAATCGCCCTGTTTCATGGTTTATGACAGGGCCCTGTGATACCACCGGAGCCGGTTTGTTCAGGATCACTTCGCCGGTCTCACAGACGGTAGTCCGGGGTTCAACATCCGGTTTTTCACCAAACCAGGCGATGGCAAAACCTTTGTAAATACCAACACCCAGTGCATTCCAGGAGCGTTTTTCCCACTCTTTGAAATTGGTAATCATTGAGCGGGAGGCATTGGTTTCGCGCCACTGGTCGAAAGCCCTGGCAGCTGTGGCATCCCTGCTTTCCCAGTATACCACCTCATATCCAACTCCCGGATACAGGGTAAATTCCTTCGGTTTGTTTAGCATGCATGACCTGTCCCTGATATCTCCCACAAAGCAGCAGGCCTTCCACTGCCCTTTATCCGACCAGCTGTGAAAATTGCATGTATTGGTATCAGGTCGGTTTTCGGCAAGGTCTAAAGCATGCGTGCGGGCTACAAAGGATAGTGAATTGGAGAGCGGGATCTCTGATAGATTCATGGCTTTCCGGTATTCATTGATCATTTCATACAGCCTGTATTCCTCTTCGTGGATACAAAAATCACCCGGGATGCTATCCTGTGCCAAACCTGGCTTTATTGACAGCATAATAAAGGAAAACAAAATGATGAACGTTCTGATGATCAACATACCTGGGTGAATTTATGTTCAAAATTAACTTTTTTCTCCTGATGAGGTTCTCATTTTATGATAATTCAACAATGATTTTTTAAATCCTGAGCAACAATCATTACATTTGCCGTTGTCATTAAAAATGTAATATCAAATACAAAAACAGGTGATGATGAAAACTTTTACATCTCTGGCCTTCGGGCTTCTGTCAGTATCAATTCTTTTCGCCCAACTTCCGGCAACTTTTGACTTACGGAATTTCGATGGGAATAGTTACGTTACTTCTGTTAAAAGCCAGCAGGGAGGTACATGCTGGACCCACGGGACCATGGCTTCGATGGAAAGCAACCTGATGATGACCGGCAACTGGACTGCTGCAGGCGAGACCGGTGAACCTAACCTTGCCGAATACCATCTCGACTGGTGGAACGGATTCAATGAATATTACAACGCCGATCTTGACCCACCCTTCAACAACGGGCAGGGGCTCGAGGTGCACATGGGAGGTGACTACAGGGTATCGACCGCCTACATGTCGAGGGGAGATGGTGCTGTGAGAGAGATTGATGGCCAGTCATATAACACGCCACCGACTTATCACGATCCGGGCTTTCATATTTACTACCCCATGACCGTGGAATGGTTTATCATGGGTGAAAATTTTGAAAATATGGATCTACTGAAAACAAAAATTATGGACGAAGGCGCGATGGCTACATGCATGTGTTACAGCGGTTCATTCATCAACAACCTTTATGAACACTACCAACCGGCTTCGAGTCCACTGGATCCGAACCATTCGGTCACCATCATCGGTTGGGATGATAACAGGACTATTGCGGGGACACCCGGCCAGGGTGCATGGCTGGTGAAGAACAGCTGGGGCAGTGGCTGGGGAAACGGAGGCTATTTCTGGATTTCCTACTACGATAAACACGCATGCCAGAACCCTGAGATGGGCGCTGTTATATTCAAGGATGTGGTGCTGTTTGATCATGACACAGTTTATTATCACGATTATCATGGATGGCGCGACACACTTACCACAACCAATAGAGCCTTCAATCATTTCACGGCAATCAAAAATGAAGCAATCACTGCAGTCAGTTTTTTCACGGCTGCCGATGGCGTAGATTACGACGCGATCATTTATGATTCCTTCGACGGATTCGAATTGTCCGGTGAGCTGGCTTCAGCTTCCGGATTGCTCGAATACAGCGGCATGCATACGGTGAGCCTGAATACCCCTGCACTTATCCCCGCAGGAGAGGATTTCTATGTTTATCTCAAGCTGTCGGACGGAGGGATTCCTTACGACAGGACCTCTGTTGTACCCGTGCTGCTCGGCGGAGACAGCAGAACAGTGGTTCCTTCCAAAGCAAACCCCGGTGAAAGCTATTATTTTGACGGCAAGGGTTGGCAGGATTTCTATAATTATAACGATCCGAGCGGTTACCAGAATACCGGCAACTTCTGCATCAAAGCACTGACTCATGATGATGCATGGATTGGAACCGGACTGGATGAACCCATTGACCTGGGTCTTTTGTTTGATTGTTATCCCAACCCGGTTAGCCGGTTCACCACCATCCGGTACCGTTTAAACCGTGCGGCAACCGGTTCAGTAAATATTACCAATATGCCCGGGCAGGTGATCACATCGAAACCCTTTAAGCATCAGTCGCCCGGCGAATACCAGATCCATCTGGATATACATTCGGTGACCGGCCATGAAGCTGATCCCGGCATCTATTTTTACAATCTGACTGTTGAAGGAAGGGTCATAGGGGTGAAGAAAATGATAGTTATTGGTCAGTAATAAATACTTTTTCCTATTTTTGTCCGGTAGAGGCACAAAAAAACAGAGATCATATCAATTCATAATTCAATTAAAATTTTTTATCATGAGAAAATTCTTACTTTTTGCAATGCTGCTGAGTTTCGGACTCACTACCATTGCTCAGCAAAGGGTGGTCCTTCCCGAGTCTGTGAGAGATCAGGCTGTTAAAATGGATAAGCAGATGGTGAAGGACCTTGGAAATCAAAACACGGAGTATATTCCCGGCAGCCATTTAAAGACAATGGTTTCCGACGATCAGGTCGGAGGAACCATGTATGACCTTCAGACAAACCAGTCAACACAGAACCGGATATACTTTTTCGATGATGGTACGCTGGGTGCCACCTGGAATATGGGATTTGATCCGCCAGGATTTGCCCAGAGAGGTACAGGATATAACTACTTCGATGGAAATGCATGGGGACCTGAGCCTACTGCAAGGCTAGAAACTACCAAAACCGGGTGGCCTTCATATACAAATTATGGCGAGAACGGAGAAATGTTTGTAGCACACCATATGACGCTCGGTTTATTGTATGGAATGCGGCCTCAGAAGGGAACAGGAGCCTGGACTTTTGAAATTCAGGCTGGACCAACCGGTGCAGTGGATATTTCATGGCCAAGGACCGTTACGACAGGAATCAATAACGAGGTCATGCATTTCATCTCCGTCACTTATGCAACCTATAACGGACAGGATAATGCGCTGCTTTATTCAAGGTCGTACGACGGGGGTGCAACCTGGAATCCTCAAAACCATTTCTTCAATGAATTGGGGCCCACTTTTTACAATAATGTCGGAGGTGATGCCTATGAATTTGCAGAACCCAAAAACGGCATTCTTGCTTTCCTGGTGGGTGATCCATGGTTGGGACTTGTATTGATGAAATCTACAGACGATGGAGATACCTGGGCCAAAACAACCATCTGGGAGTGCCCCTATCCGCTCAATGCAGGTACTCCTACCGATACATTCTATAATGCAGACGGATCCCATCATCTCGCCATTGACAATACCGGGAAAATACATGTTGTGTTTGGTATTAACAGGTCATATTCAGATGGTGCCGGAAGTTTCTGGTTTCCCGGTGTAGACGGTGTCGGATACTGGAATGAAGACATGCCATCATTTTCGAATAATCTAAATGCCCTTAATCCTTATGGCCATCCCGACAGTGAACTCATCGAAGATGTAAATCTCATCGGCTGGTCACAGGATGTGAACGGTAATGGTGAGTTAGACCTTCTGAGTGACTGGGGTACCTATTATATGGGCCTTTCGAGTATGGTTCAGATAGTCATCGATGACCTCGGGCAGATCATCGTTTTGTTTGCATCTGTTACCGAAGGTTATGACAACGGTATTCAGAATTACCGGCATATTTGGGCAAGAGGCTCCAATGACCTCGGAGAAAACTGGGGACCATTCCTCGACCTCAATTCGGATCTGGTCTATATCTTTGATGAGTGCGTATATCCGTCAGTTGCAGCCAATAGTGATGACAACATCTATTTTGTTTACCAGGCCGACAATGAGCCGGGAATTGCTGTGCAGGGAGATGAAGATCCATATGGGGACAACTACATGCGCGTAATGACCATTGCCAAAGAAGATATCATTGATGGCATCAGGGAGCAAATGGCACTGGTTGGAAACCACAATGTATCTCAAAATTTCCCGAACCCTTTTGGCAAGACTTCTGCCATACATGTTATGCTCGACAGGCCTGCTGATCTTGGTTTACATGTGACCAACATGGTTGGGCAGGTTGTATATACCATTCCGGTTCAGCGTTACCAGGCAGGTATAGCTGAAATGGTGATCAATGCCGAAGGATTACAACCCGGTGTTTATTTCTACACCGTAAGGTCGGTCGACGGCGAGGTAACGAAAAAAATGATTGTCCGGTAAAGCCGGGCGTTGGCTGAATTATTTTTGATTTTAACAATCAAACGGTTAAGGCGCCTGGTTACAGATGAAGGATTACAATTCATCTCTGTAGCCTGGCGCTTTTTTATTTATCCGCTGCACTCCTTTCCACGGAGATGCAGCACATACAAAGGAACATAACGATCTGTCTGATATATAAACACGATGACCCGCATAGGCCTGCTTTCTGATACCCACGGTTATGTTCACCCGAAAGTTTTTGAAGTTTTTTCGGCATGTCATGAGATCTGGCATGCGGGTGATGTGGGAAGCACTGATGCAGCCAATCAATTGATGGCGTTCAAACCACTGAAGGCCGTATATGGCAATATTGACGGTGAAGGGATCAGACGGTCATGGCCCGAAGTGCAGCTATTCAATTGTGAACAGGTGAAGGTAGCCATGATACACATCGGAGGCTATCCCGGGAGGTATGAGAAAAAGGCACACCTGCTGATTGAAAAAGAACAACCGGGTCTGTTTATCTCCGGCCACTCTCATATACTGAAAGTGATGTTCGATGAGAAATACCAGTTGCTGCATATCAATCCGGGAGCTGCAGGCATTTACGGACTTCATCAGCAGATCACCATGGTGAGGTTTGGGATTGATGGAAAGGAGATCAAAGATCTTGAGGTGATAGAATTACCCCGGAGGGGAACCAAACCCTGAAACTATGATAATAAACAGGTTACACCTGGAGGGTTCAATCAAAAAATTTTGATGGCCAGATGAATAGCATCAAATCCCAACATTATTTTGATTACTTTTAACCCAGTAAATTTCACCTGATTATGTCCTGGAAATATTCATACATGATCATCGGGATGGTGGTTTTGATATTTATAAACCACATATCCCCGGCTCAATACTCCCTTGACTTCAATGGTGAGGGTGATTATGTAAACCTCAATGGAACCGATTTTCCTCCACCATGGACTGTGGAGGTGATGGTCAATAAAAATGAAACAGACAACTACCAGCACCTCCTTACAGGAATCGATGGAAACAGCGGTATCCGCATTGAACAGTGGTGGGGCAATAAGGTCGGGTTTACCCACTCAGGTGTCGCCGACTGGTATTTCAACTATATCTGCCCCATCGGGCAATGGGTTCAGCTATCCATTACCAACAACGGATCGGTAACCAAACTATTTGTGAACGGGTCACTGAACAGTTCGGTGAACGCCTCCATTAACTTTCCCTTGCGATGGATCAGTAAAAACACCAACGAAGCCTCTCTGAAAGCTAAAATTGATGAATTACGAATCTGGAACATGGTACTCAGTGATGGAGTGATCTCACAGTATTCCGGCCAACCGGTTGAGCCTGACCATCCCAACTATCCCAACCTACTCCATTATTACAAATTCGATGAAGGGTCAGGAAACATATGCTACGACTCAAAGGGGACTTTGCATGGAACCATATACGGGGCTGTATACTACACGGATACCGATTATGATGCTGGAATTTCAAAGCTTGTGGCTCCTGAAACCACACCCGATAATTATTCGTGGGCTGAACCGATTATTGTACGTGTAAAGAATTTCGGGTTCCAACCCATCAACCAGGATTTCAGTGTGGCTTATACACTTGCCGGTGTATTGCAGGAGACCATCGTGATTCCGGCCGGCAGTAATCCACTGCTTTCAAACCAGAGTATTGATGTGGAGTTCACGCCGGTCAACATGAACAGTTCCGGTTCGTATGCCTTCAAATTTTTTACAATGCTTCCGGGTGATGAGAACACCAACAACGATACGCTCGCCAAAACACTTGTGAGCAATTCCAATGTGATTGGAGGGATTACAGGGTTTTCGGCAGACACCAGTTCTGTAACCATTACCTGTGGCAATGCCAAAGTGCGGGTGATCTTTTACAAAGAGGATATGTTCCGCATCTGGCTGGCGCCCAACGGAAACTTTACTAATCCTGCCGGTGATCATATTGTTGTGAGCTACGATTACCCACAGGTATCAATGAACTGGGCCGATGCCGGCGATCATTACCTGATCACCACCAACATGCTGGCGCTCAGGGCATACAAAATGCCACTAAAGTTTGTCCTTTACGAGGCAGATAATCAAACACTCATCTGGAAAGAATACCAGGGATTGGATTGGGGCACACGGACGTTTCAGTACCTGGAACCTCATCCGAATGAATATTTTTATGGTGGTGGCATGCAAAACGGCTACTTCTCGCACAAAGGAACCAGGATCAAAATTTCAAAAGAGATTGAGAACTGGGACGACGGTGCTGTGCCTAATCCTGTTCCGTTTTACATGAGCACTAAAGGTTATGGAGCCTTTCGGAACACTTTCGCCAAAGGGGAATACGATTTCAGGAATATCACGGGCGTTTCGCACCAGGAGAACAGGTTCGACTGTTTTTACTTTTATGGCCCATCACTCAAGGAGATTTTAAACGGTTATACGCATCTGACCGGTCGGCCTATACTTCCCCCACGCTGGGGGCTTGAACTTGGAGATGCCGACTGCTATAACACCGGCGGACAAACCACTCCCGACGTGATCGAACTTGTTGCAGACAAATACCGCACGTATGACCTTCCGGGAGGTTGGATCTTACCCAACGACGGATATGGTTGTGGCTACACACAATTGATCTACGTAGTTCAGGAGCTGCACGACCGGGGTTTTTACACCGGACTTTGGACGGAAGACGGTGTAGGTCAGATCGCCTGGGAAGTAGGAACCGCAGGCACAAGGGCATGTAAACTGGATGTAGCCTGGGTTGGCTCAGGATACCTGAATGCCCTGAATGCCTGCAGGCAGGCATACGAAGGCATTGAAAACAATTGTGATGCCCGGGGCTATGTGTGGTCAGTCTGCGGATGGGCAGGAACCCAGCGATACTCCATTGTCTGGTCGGGCGACCAGGCGGGAAGTTACGAATATATCCGGTTTCATATCCCGACTTTTATAGGATCGGGAATGTCGGGTTTCAGCATGGCTTCCAGCGATGTTGACGGCATCTTTGGAGGAAGTGGAACAACCTATGCCCGCGACCTGCAATGGAAAACATTTATTCCTGTTACCTACGCCATGTCAGGCTGGGCACAAAACGACAAGCATCCATGGAACTATGGTGCCACCGTCATGAACATCAACCGAACCTACCTTAAACTCAAGATGCGGCTCACTCCTTACATGTACACCTATTGCAACCTGGCTTACGAAACCGGAGTTCCGGTAGTCAGAGGTATGGTTCTGGAATTTCCTGATGACCCGGTGACATGGGGCACAACAACCCAATACCAGTTTATGAGCGGTGAATGGATGCTGGTAGCACCGGTTTATAAGCCGGGCAATGTACGCGACAGCATCTATTTCCCGGATGGGGTTTGGATTGATTATTGGGACGGTTATCCATACAGCGGAAATCAAATGATCCATAATTATTCAGCAGATCTTTCCAAATGTCCGGTATTCATCAAAGCAGGTGCAATTATTCCCATGTATCCCGAAATGCTTTATGATAATCAGTATCCTAAAGATCCGGTAACTTTTGACGTTTATCCGCATGGAATCACGACTTTCGAATTATACGAAGATGATGGCATTTCTCGCGATCACCGGTCCGGCTCTTTTGCAAAAACACTGATCACCAGTTCGGGACCTGACTTCCCATTTCCCGGACTTTACACCATCAATGTGGGAAAGTGTGATGGCTCATACATTGGCAAACCGGAAATTCGCTCATACCGGTTTGAAGTGCACAGCCACCACCATCCATTGTCTGTTTTGCTGAACAACGATTTTCTTGAGGAGTATTTTTCACTTGAAGACCTGAACCAGGCACCAAGTGGATGGTACTACGATCCGGATGACCGCATGGGAATTGCCCATGTTAAAACGGAACCCATGCCCACCGACACCGTTTTCACCGTTTTGATTGACGCAGTTACCGGTGATAAAAACCAATACATTGTACCCGGGTTCATCATACACCCCAATCCGGCCAAAGAAATGATACAGATCATGGCGGGAGAAAAAACGATCCTTGACGTAAAAATGACAGATATTTCAGGTGTACCGTTTTATGACTTTAACTATGAAGTAACAGATGCTCAACATGCTGTGGTCCGCTTTTCGAAAGGTATAACCGGGGTGTATCTCATCACCATACACACACATCAGGAAAAGTTCACAAAAAAATTAATCCTGGTGGACTAAACATAAACATGGATCCGTGGTTATGTTGTCGCAATATCAAAAGGATCAGCAACAGCTTGGGGTTCATTAAACCAGTCAAATGAAATACAGGCACATTTTCTTCGACCTCGATCATACACTGTATGACTTTGATGAGAGTACCCGGATCACTTTCAGGGAACTATATGACAAGTACAAGCTTGAAAGGAACGGGGTAAAACCATTTGACCGGTTCCTGGAATTATACAAAAAGAACAATGTTGCATTGTGGGAAAGATACCGCAATGGAGAGATTCGTAAAAAATACCTGAACGTTGAACGTTTTCATGTCAGCCTGCTCCATTTTGGAATCAATGACCGGGCATTTGCCGGCCGGTTTGCGGCGGAGTACGTGCGGCTCAGTCCTCAGAATGAAGCACTCTTTCCGGCGGTTGTTGAAGTGCTCAGTTACCTCAAAGAAAAATATGCTCTGCATATCATTACCAATGGATTTGATCAGGTTCAGCGGATTAAATTGAAATCAAACAATCTTGAAAAATATTTTTCAACCGTAACCACTTCGGAGGAGGCAGGAGCCCGTAAACCGAATGTTAAAATATTCCATTTCGCAATGAATAAAGCCGGTGCCACACCCTCTGAAAGCATTATGATCGGAGACGACCTCCAGGTGGATATCCTGGGCGCCCGGTTAGCCGGTATGGATCAGATATTGGTCGCTTCAGATGAAACAGGTGGCAAAAAAGAGTGCACTTTCATGATTCAGGATCTGTTGGAGGTGAAAAGAATTTTATAAGAAAAAACCACCCCCGTTATCGGAGGTGGCTTCCTTGATTGGTTTTGGGGGGTTAACTTACCCTTTCGATTTCAGAAGCAGCACCTCATTCGCAACCACTTCAGTGAAGTACCGCTTATTGCCCTCCTTGTCTTCGTATGACCGCGTGGTAAGCTTTCCCTCAATAGCGGCTTCTGTGCCTTTCTTCAGCAATTTTTCAACAATTTTAGCTGTTCCGTTCCAGGCAACCACATTGTGCCACTGGGTTTCAGTAACCTTCTCGCCATTCTCCTTTTTGTAGGTTTCATTGGTTGCAAGGGAGAATCTTGCCATGGTCTTTTTTCCGTCAAAGCTCTTAATTTCCGGATCGTTACCCAGGTGCCCGATGAGTTGAACTCTGTTTTTTAGTGTGTTCATGGTTGAATAAATTTAATGATGAATAAAATGATTGATTTAAAGTTTTTGAACTTAGAACTCTTGACCTGGCAAAATTACCACCGCCACTACAGCTGATCCGGTTAATAAATATTTGTATTCGTGTAACATTCGTTTGAAACCGTGTTTAATCGCTTACAACCGGATATAATACTGATAATAAATTTGTTGAAGAATTGAAATGAAAGATTGGGTTGATAAAAAAAATTGTGTAGTTTAGTCGCGCGTTCTGAACCAATGAAAAATATTTTGTTTTTTGCTTGCTTGATCCTTTTTATTTGCTGTGTCCGGCAGTCAGAACCAGCCACTCAGGTATTGTTTGACCATCTGGAAGGAGCATGGCAACTCTCTGACCTCCATGTTGTTGAGCAATGGAGTATGCAGGCTGATCAGTTGGAAGGAAGGGTATTGCTTATCAGGGACTCAGATACAACCCTAACCGAATTTCTCCGGATATTTGAACAAAATGATACATTATTTTATGAAGCAACCGTATTGGATCAAAATGATGGCAAACCGGTTCGGTTTAAACTGAGCGAAACTACCGTGAATTTTTGG
>JBLRXC010000059.1:0-16648 GCA_047920975.1 Bacteroidales bacterium
TACTAAGCCCATGAACCCGTCATTGCGAGGAATGGAAACCGCCAGGTTTCCATGACGAAGCAATCTCACCCTGCTATTGCATCAAACCGGCAGATTTCCGTGACGAAGCAATCTCGTTCCTCATTTATAGCCGTTTTCCCGGGTTTCCGTGACGAAGCAATCTGACTTACTGAACACTGTCATCAACCGCCAGGGAAATGGAGTTGAGTTCATCTCACAATCACCATTTTTTTCAATTCTTTATTGCTTTCAGGAAGGCGCAAATAATAAACCCCGGAAGGCAGATCATGAATATTAATGTTTAGGGAGTTCCAGCCTGAACTGAAATTTTTTATCTGAATGACTTTGGCAAGAGCCATAGATGAATTGTAAAAGTAGATTTTTTTCGGAGTTGCGCTATCATTCAAAAAAAACCGAAGATTGACCTCATCCCTTGCCGGGTTGGGAAAGCATAATAATTCAGAAGAAGTTTCTTCCAAATCATTCAAGGACGAAATGATCCCGTTGTTGAAATAGACCTGCTGACTGTCAATGGCCATGTTGCCGGCATCATCCCAGGCTTCGATATAGATCATGTAATAGCCGTCGTTATGATCTGCAGTTGCAAATGACAGGTATTGTTCATTGAGGTCAATCAGGGTATCGCCGTTATTTCGGGTCAAAACATGATAGTAGTCCCTGCTTTCACTCATCCATGATGGCGGAAGATGGTCATTGTCTTTGTGATAGATTAACGGGGCATAGTCCTCATAATGCGAGGCAGCATAAAAGCTATAGGTGTGGTTTAGTTTTCTTCCCAGAGTTGTGGGGACAACGATTGCATTGTTACTCAGTTTTCTGATCCAATAGTAAGTTTTGAATGCGGGCAACTCCCAGGGTGAGCTGCCGTGGAAATCAGTGATTTTTGCAATAATATCAATATCCCCGTACAGATTGTTTGGGTTCAGAAAGCTACTTGTCGTCCCATGTACCAGAAATCCGAATTTCGAACTGGCTGAAAAATTTTCAATGACGGGGGCGATGGTATCGTTATTCGGAGTTAATGCTAGCAATGGGTTGAAGTTGATTCCCCACTCATCATCATCGTAATACCAGATATTTCCCTGGTCACGGATCTCAACAAAATGGATGTGACCCCAGTCATCGCTCCAATGGATTATATCACCAAAATACTCGTGAATATTCACATAATCGCCGACATTCACCTGGATGCTTCCTTCAACGAGGTGGGCATAAAGCCAGCCATCTGAATAGCCGCCTGATTGAACCGGGCTGATAGCCACACGCCAGTAAGCGGCTCCACCAAGCGTGAGTACGCATTTCACCCAGCCTGCCTGAACTGAATAGGTTGGCTCATCAATGGGTGTGATGATGTCAAGTCCCTGGTGCAGGTACGACCATGTATCCCAGCCATTTCCCATGTGTTGTTCGTAATAATTCCAGACAGTATGCATCTGATCAAACGGAATGAACGGCCACGGTATGCTTTCATACTGGACTGACTTGTTCTCTGTCCGGACCGGCTCATCAAAATGCCTGAAGCTTTTTTCAGTTCTGACATGTTCTTCGAGGATCATTCCGGAATCATCCAATATTTGCATGATCCCTTTTGATATACCCTTGCTTTTTTCATGAATGCCTGCTTGAAGCCGGCCTGCCGACCAGATCAGGTCAGCATAGGAGAGGTGCTCCGGCAAAGTGTTTTCATAGATCATATCTAATGTGGATGTGCAAATTGTGATCAGCTGGTGTTTGTCAATCACCGAAACTGACTTGCCGTCACCACTGATGGCCACTGCACGGGGATAGAAAAATCCGGTATGAAATGTCCCTTTATGTTCAAAGTCTTGATAGACCTCAACTTTATTCTCTTTGGCCGTTGCAAGTGTTCTTTCATCATCTGAAAAACTGAACTGGCTGCAATGGCTTACCTTGTGTTCCTTACCACTGGAAGTATTGATCAGGATCAGCTCTCGCCCGGTTCCCACACCAAAAAAATTTCCTTTGGGTGAGAAGCCAAAAAGTGAAGCGTATCTGAATGTTTTTGAAAAGAGAAGTTCACCGGTTTTGTGGTAAATCAGGATTGTTACCTCCTGGTTGAAGTGCCTTGTCATGTCAAATACGGCAACATGACCCGCATTTGAGACAAGCAGGTCGGAACCTGGAAGCAGATCCAGGGTGAAAAGCAGATGCTCACCTTTAAAAAGTCGGAAATCCAATATCTCCCTTACTTCATCACCAACACGACCGATGGTGTATTGGGTCATGAATTCGCCGTTATCACTAACTTGCCAGAAGCCATCCGGTACATTGGAAACAAATCTGCCGTTGAATGACAGCTTTTTTCCGTCGCGGACCAGCGGTTTTTTCTGACCCGTAATAGAGCAGGTAGCAGAAACGATGATGATCAAAGAAATGAACAACCTGATATGCTTCATAGCAGACGATTTAAATAAGATAAGCAAAATTAGTCAAAAAGAAATGAGTCTCCGAACAGATTGAGCGACATTCATGAACATCCCAATCTTTTAAGGTAACTACAGCTAAAAAACATTTTGGCCGGGTTGACAATGAACAGGAGGATAATCCTGTTTCAGTTTATTCCCTTGAAAAGATTCTGGTAAAACTCACCAACCACCGGAACCGGTTTCTGTTCTTCCTGAGAGGCATAGACCAGGCCAATGATCAAAAAAATGAACAGGACGATGTTCAGTATCCAACCTATGATGGGTATAAACCACAGAACGGCCATGGTGAGCATCAGACCCAGAGATTGCCGAAGGTGATAGGCTCCAAGCTCTGACCGGTTGTTGTTGTGAAGAACAATAGCCACAATCCAGCCAACCAGTGTAACGTAGCTGATAATCGCAACGACTTTTGCATCAGAATTTTTCATGTCATTATTTTTTAAATTACAAAATTGCCTGTCTGATTTTGATCAGTTTGATCAGGAGATCTTCGAGTAATTCCAGCCGCAGCATATTGGCTCCATCCGACTTTGCATTGGCCGGATCGGGATGCGTTTCAATAAAAAGTCCGTCAGCGCCCACTGCAATGGCTGCTTTGGCAATGGTTTCGATGAGTGCTGGCTTGCCTCCCGTGACACCTGACGATTGATTGGGTTGCTGGAGGGAGTGGGTCACATCCATGACCACGGGCACACCCAGTTTTTTCATTTCAGGGATGCCCCTGAAATCAACCACCAGATCCTGATACCCGAATGAGTTACCTCTCTCGGTCAGTATCACTTTGCCGTTCCCTGATTCACGAACTTTTTGTACAGCAAATTCCATGGCAGAAGGCGACAGGAATTGTCCTTTTTTGATATTGACATGTTTCCCTGTTTTCGCGGCTGCGACAAGAATATCCGTCTGTCTGCAGAGGAAGGCAGGTATCTGGATCACATCCACATAATGTGCGGCCTGTGTAGCTTCATCTGCTGAATGAACATCGGTCAGAACCGGTATCTTCAGCTCTTTGCCCACGCTCTGTATTATTTCCAAACCTTTGATATCGCCGATCCCGGTAAATGAATCCAGCCGGGAACGGTTGGCTTTCCTGTAGGAGGCTTTAAATATGAATGGAATTTCAAGCCGTTGGCATATAATCTGAAGATATGCTGCTATTTCAAGGGGCATTTCCTCATTCTCAACTGCACAAGGGCCTGCAATCAGGAAGAAATTATCTGAATCATATCTTCTCAATCCGGGTATCTCCAGCATGATCTTCGCATAAATTTGGTTCAAAAATAGGTCAATTTTCCAAAAGGTCAGTAACCATACTTACTTTTCCATAAAGACTGAAGCCGTTTCCTGATTTCTGTTTCACGCGGGTTCGAACCGGGATCATAAATCTTTGTCCCCTTCAGCTTATCGGGCAGGTATTCCAGATCGGTGAAGTTCTGATCAAAATCATGCGCATACCGGTATCCCTTTCCATAGTCCATCTCCTTCATAAGCCCTGTAGGCGCATTCCTTAGGTGCAGCGGTACGGAAAGATCTCCGGAACCGGTCACCATTTGCTGCGCCTTTTGAATAGCCATGTAGGATGCATTGCTTTTGGGAGAGGAGGCCAGGTAGATGGCTGTCTGTGAAAGGATGATCCTGCATTCAGGATAACCAATGACATTGACCGCATCAAAACAGGTCTGAGCCAGTACCAGCGCTGTCGGATTGGCATTTCCTATATCTTCTGAGGCAAGGATGAGCATCCTTCTGGCGATGAATTTCGGATCCTCACCTGCCTCAACCATCCTGGCCAGCCAGTAGACAGCCGCATTGGGATCGCTTCCACGCATTGATTTGATGAAGGCAGAGATGATGTCATAGTGCATTTCGCCCGATTTATCATAGATGGTCAGGTTTTGCTGAATAACCATGAGTACCTTTTCATTGGTGATCGAGATCACCTCCTTGTTTCCTTTTTCGGCATAAACCACCAACTCCAGTGCATTCAGTAATTTCCGTGCATCTCCCCCGGAAATTCGCAAAAGGGCTTCATTCTCTGCAATTTCAATGGTGATTGAAAGTTGTGATTCAAGCCGGGTTTTGCCCCTTTGTAAAAGATCCAGCAGCTTTTCCTTTTCGAGCTCTTTCAGAATATAAACCTGGCATCGCGACAGGAGGGGAGATATCACCTCGAAAGAAGGGTTTTCGGTGGTGGCACCAATCAGAGTGATGATCCCTTTTTCGACTGCACCGAGTAAAGAGTCCTGCTGTGCTTTATTGAACCGGTGAATTTCATCAATAAACAGTACGGCACCTTCTTTACTATCCGTAGCCTGGGCAATTACATGCCGGATATCCTTCACGCCCGAATTAATGGCACTTAAGGTGAAAAAAGGGCGCTCAAGCTGCCTTGAAATAATGAAAGCAAGTGTTGTCTTGCCAACCCCGGGTGGACCCCAGAAAATCATGGATGGAATGTTCCCTGACTCTATAGCATTGCGTAATATAGCCTTTTCCCCCACCAGGTGTTCCTGACCAATAAACCCGCTCAAAGAGTCGGGTCTTAATATTTCTGCCAAAGGGGTTGCTGTCATGAAGAGCTCTGATTTATTGATGCGGTTGATAACCAAAAAGACCTTTCGATTTGATCTGTTTTTCAATATAGCGGGGAACCATTTTTTCCCATCCTTCAATCCCTTCCTGGATCATGCGGAGGACCCTTCGTGGGTTGATGTAGAGCCATTCCACTTTCACATGATCAATCACGAGTATTTTACGGTTTTTCTTCAGATAGTTATAGAGGTCCTGAACGTCTTCGGGAAAAGGCATGTTGTCAGTAGTGAGCAATTTATCTCCTTTGGTTGGGTCATCGATGGCAACTGAGGAGAGGGTAGGGTAGATGTATAATTTCACATTCCGGGCAAATAACTTGCCCAGGGCTTCAAGCAGGCCTCCTTTCAGGTTGGTGTAATAGGAGTTGTTGAGTACATCAAGAAAGTTGGGAACACCCATCACAAGGCGCAGGTTGAGAATCCTGAATGTTGCAAAATAGGAGACAAATTTGTAGTATTCACTCAGCGATGAGACCATCACATTTTGCCCCATACCATTCAGCAGGTCAACCCTGGCCAGGAAATCCCTTTCATCCAGTTCCCCTTTATCCAGCAGGTTGTTGATCGAAATTTCACAAAGTGAAAGGGTTTTATCCCTTTCATAATCCTTATCCCGCTTAAACAGCCGGTAACTTGCCTTGAACATATCAAAAACAGGATAGGTGATCGGTCTGAAACTTCCCCTGAATACCAGCACATTCTTCTTATAGAGCATATCTGCAGGCTCCCTGACATTTCCATACCGGTCGAACATCATGGCCGGAGCCATGCCATTCTTCACCAACTGTACCGCAAGTAACCTGTTGTCGATGTAATCAAGTTCTTTTCCCCGCATCCTGACCATTGTGATCTGGATACGGTCGGCAGATAAATTGTCCATCAGCGATTGCAAAAAGGTGTTGGGATGCAGGTAATACAAGAAGCACCCATAGATGAGGTTGATTCCCAGTACGCCAATGGTGTTTTGCTGCAGGATCGCATCATTTTCAAGCAACCTCACATGCATGACCACCTCATTGGCCTCACCATCCGGATGCAACTGAAACCGCATTCCGATCCATCCGTGTGCCTCGTTGTCTTTGTTAAAATTGAGGACAGAAACCGTATTGGCAAAAGCAAAGAAGAAGGTTTCAGGTCTTTTACCGGAAAGCAAAGCCGTTAGATCAGTATACTCTGTTTCAAGCATTTTCAGGAGGCGCTCTTCTGACACATAGCGACCACTTTCTCCCTGATTATACAGATGGTCGCTGAACCGCTTATCGTATGCAGAAATTGTTTTTGCAACCGTTCCTGAAGCGCCACCAGCCTGAAAAAAGTACCTTGAAACCTCCTGCCCGCCACCAATCTCAGCAAGGGTTCCGTAATACCTTTGGTCGAGGTTGATCAGCAGCGCTTTCCTGTGTGTGTTTAGAATTTCCTTTTCAGCCATGGATTAAAAAAGAGACTAAAGTAATACTTTTCCCGGAACTGATTTTTAGTTTATTCCTTTTTTCCCGGTACAACCTCATAATGGAATTTGATGTCTGATTACATGCAATTGGTTTTTTCATATTATTTTAGCAAAAAATTAACAGGTTCTATTTCCACTTCAACTTATGCATGCTATGAAAACAACTTTTACAATTTTATTCTCTGCATTGGTTTTAGCTGTTGTTGTTCCTTTACGGGCACAGGTAGTGATCAATGAATATTCTGCTTCAAACCTTGCCACAGTAACTGACAACTACAACAAATACGAAGATTGGGTCGAACTTTACAATCCCTCTTCCACTCAGGCCGATATCAGTGGTTACTTCCTCAGCGACCGGATCAATAATCCAACCAAGTGGCAATTCCCTGATGGTGTGGTCATTCCGGCTCAGGGCTTTTTAAGGATATGGACTTCGGGTCGCGATCTGGTGTCGGGTGGCCATTACCACACCAACTATCGGATGACACAAACCGGAGATAATCCTGAGTATGTTGTCCTGTCATATCCTGATGGATCACTTGCCGAGGCCTTTCATCTGGAGATCACTCAAAGAAACCATTCACGGGGAAGACAACCCAACGGGAGTGAAACGTGGAAAATTTTTACATCTCCAACACCGGGCAGTTCAAACAATAATGCTACCGGTTATCTGGCTTATGCTGCAAAACCCGAAATGATTGAAATTGCAGGGTTTTATGACAATCCGCTTTCAATTTCAATTACTACTGATGAACCTAACAGTGCAATTTACTTTACGACAAACGGTCACGAACCGAATACCTCTTCGACTCAATATACGCAACCGGTTCCCATCAACAATACCAGAATTTTAATTGCCCGGACATTCAGCAATAACCCCCAGATTTTACCGAGCTTACTGGAGTTCAATACCTATTTCATCGGGGTGACACATACATTGGGAGTCATGTCAATTTCGGCTGCCCAGATACAGCAGTTGTTGAACGGAAACGCCTCACTGCGTCCCTTCGGAACTTTCGAATATTTCAATGCTGATGGCATCCGTACTACATACGGTTATGGTGAATACAATGAACATGGCCAGGATTCCTGGGTTCATCCGCAGCGCAGCATTGATTATATAACCAGGGATGAATGTGGTTACAATTATGCCATCAGGGAGCAGTTGATCCCGTTCACCGATCGTGATGAATTCCAACGGATTATAATTCGTGCCCAGGGTGATGATAACTACCCGGGTATTGATACCAGTGCCCACCTGCGGGATCTGTTTATACAAAACTTTGCTGATTTGGGTGGAATGAATCTCGACGGGCGGAAAGGACAGCAGGGATTGATGTATGCAAACGGCGACTACTGGGGTGTTTACGGTTTTCGTGAAAAGGTTGATCATGATTTCTCCAGCTACTACTATAACCAGGGTCGTTATGACCTTTATTTTCTGAAAATATGGGGAGGATCCTGGGCACAATACGGAGGACAGGCAGCTTTTAATGACTGGTATGATCTCCGTGGGTTTATCCTGAATAATGACATGGCGATCCAGTCAAATTTTGAATACGTAAAAACTAGGTATGATTATGAGAGTCTGGTTGATTATATTATCATCAATTCATTTGTTGTTTGCACCGATTGGATTAACTGGAATGTTGGCTGGTGGCGGGGTCTGAATCCGGAAGGAGGAATTCAGCGCTGGAGGTACACCCTTTGGGATGAGGATGCTACATTCAATCATTATATAAACTATACCGGGGTGCCCGGTACCCATCCTTACGTCTCCCCCTGCTACCCCGAAGGAATCACAGCCGATCCCGGACAGCATATAGCTGTCCTGAATAAACTGATGATGAACCCTGAATTCAAAAGGTATCATGTTTCGAGGTATATAGATCTCTATAACACTGTTTTCAGACCCGACAACCTGATCAATTATTTGAATACAATTGAAGCGGAGATGATTCCCGAAATGCCTATGCATGTGGCGCGTTGGGGTGGGTCAATGACCCAGTGGCAAAATAATGTCCAGAAGATCAGGAATTTCATCAACGCTCGATACAGCTATCTTCCAAACGGCCTTAAGACTTGCTATAACCTTACAGGACCCTATGAGCTAAATCTGTCTGTTTCACCTCCAGGTGCCGGCAAAATAAGGATCAACTCTATCCACCCTGAAGAACAGGGGTGGGGAGGGCTCTATTTTGGAGGTATAGATACTGAATTGGAAGCATATGAAACCAACCCACAGTATGTTTTTGATCACTGGCAGTTGTTTAACAATGTGCTGAGCCCATCCGATACTTCAAAAAATGTCACCGTCAACCTGACCGTGGGCGATTTTATTACCGCTGTTTTTGTACCCAAAGTATTTAGTGATTCGCTTGTAATCAATGAGATCAATTACAGGTCGCATCCCGATGTTTACCCACGTGATTGGGTTGAATTCTATAATCCTCATCCATATCCACTCGACATTACAGGGTGGATTTTTAAGGACGGAAACGATAACAATAGCTTCATTTTTCAGGATGGCACAGTGATGCCTCCCCTTGGATACCTTGTTCTCTGTCGCGACACTGCAGCTTTTAAGAGTGTATTTCCTTTTGTGGAAAATTACACCGGAGATATGAATTTTGGTTTTAGCAGTGAAGGAGAACTTCTCAGACTTTATAACAGCGAAGAGGTACTGATTGATACAGTCCACTACGGTGTTGATCTGCCATGGCCTCCGGAACCTAATGGTAACGGACCAACACTCGAACTCAAAAAATGGGATTATGACAACGCGCTCCCGGAAAGTTGGACTGCATCCATTGGTTATGGAACCCCTGGAGAGCAAAACGGATATATTGTGAAAACATATGAAAATGAACCGAAAGAACTTGCTTTTACAATCTATCCTAACCCTGTACGAGAGGAAGCTATACTGCAGGTTACATCACAGCACTTGCTCGACCATGCTGAGGTAGAAATTTTCAATTCATTTGGTAAAAGGATTATAGCCATGAACGGTATGGAGAATAACCGGCTTAAAATTGATTGCAGGGATCTCTCAAAGGGATTGTACCTTTGCAAATTGACCGATAAGGAACAAAAAGTATCTCAAACAATCAAGTTTATGGTTGAATGACATAGTGGTTCCTTACAAAATGAACTGACAATACTATGGGTTAATAAACTTGCAGGGAGTTGTGTTATAATCTGCCTGGTTTGAATTACGCCTTGCAACGATTTTAGGCAAGCTATCTATTGGATAAACGGATACAATCATACAATATGAAAATATTATCAATCCTAATGACAATTACATTCCTTGGTCTCCAGGTTTCTTACAGCCAGATTGAACTCAGCGCATTCAATGCAACAGGCGGAGGTTACGCCACAACCTATTTATCCGATTATCAAACACTTGGGGTGAACCCGGCAAACCTTGGGTGGAAGCGGAAAGATCAAACGATAAACTTTGGGCTCCTCGAGTTTTGCGGTTCTGTATATTCTGAATCATTAAAAAGAAATGAGATCATCAATGATTTGTTTGATAGTTCTCTGGAGTTTACACTGGAGGATAAGCAAAAAGCAGCAGAATTGTTTATTAGCGCCAGGTTGATTGGGATGATCTCGCTGACCCATTTGGGTGCATCTTACCAGGATGAAAAAATTGGTGGATTCGGTTTTAATATCAGGGAGAGGATCTATTGGCATTCTATATTTAATGAAAACGCTGCCAGTTTTCTGTTTTTAGGTTACCGTGATCCCTATTTCGATCAAAAAGAATTGAATGATGAGGGGGATACCATTGCTGCGATCGCTACTAATATGGACTTTGCTTCAGGAATTTATGAGGGTTCTGATATAAATTTTATCCATATCCGGGAATTCAATTTTGGATATGGCCGGGAATTGTTCATGCTGGATGACGGTATAGTCTTTTATGGTGGTATCAACCTTAAATATATTCAAGCCTATGCCGGCATGCAATATTACCAGTTTGCCAGGGGAGAAGCTGTGGGATTTTCCGCATTAAGTCCGGCTTATGATATTGATTACGATACATACACACCTTCTGCAATGGATGTGAATGGCCTCAAAAAGTCCGGGACAGGATTTGGAATGGATTTAGGAACTACCATTCTATTTTATGAAAAGACTAAAATAGGATTGGCTTTCAATGACCTGGGAAGTATTAACTGGGAAGGGAACGTTTATGAAGGGGTCGATGTCAGGCTTTTCAAAATGAAAACAGGTGGCCTGGATAACTACAATATTTTTGAGGAGGGCGAGGTAATCTCAGTTGATGAAGACCCGGCAGGTGATGATGAATGGCGCGGTCTGCCAAATAAAAGGCTGCGACTACCGGCCAGTTTCAGGGCTGGTGCAAGCCACAGGTTTAGCGAGTTTATTGAAGTGGGCACTGATTTACTTTTTCCTGTTGGGGACAAGGTGCCGGGTTCATTTGAAACCCCGGTATTTGGACTTGGTGTTCATTACAACCCTGTCAGGCGCGTTGACCTGTCAATAGGTGTTGTGACAGGAGGCAAATTTGGAACAAATGTTCCATTTGGAATTTCTTTCTTTCCCGTATTCAATGAAAATGCTTCCTGGGAGATTGGATTTGCAGTCCGCGATATCAGTGTCTTATTGATCAATAAAAATCCTACCGTCTCCAGTTGTTTCGGATTTTTACGGTTTGGTTTTGGAAAGTAATTCAGCCGCAAATTCAATTATTTCATCCCTCAGCGTAAATAGCAGGTATTGAAGAAACCTTCTACAGGTCTGCCTCCGGCTCTTCAGCAATATCAGGTTCATCAGCAGAATCAATCGCATTGTCACTGTCATCGGATTCACTTTCACTACTAAATCCTTTCTGTTCTTCCTTTTCCAGATCAGTTTTAGAATCAACTTTCACCTGCACTTTTATCAGATATGCGATTTCAGGTGTGTTGAGTGGTATGGCGTGAAAAAATTCACCGTTAGGTTTATTGATGCGGATTACGTTGTTTTTCCACCCGAAGGGATAAGTCTCTGCGATCAGTTTTTTGATCTCGGGGGTGATCTTATCCATACTGGTCACGATTCTCTTTTTTTCCATGAGATACCTTAATTGAAGTGGTCAAAAGTAAAAAATTACTTAAATCAAACAAACAAGAGAAAAAAGAAATTGAAAAAATATTTTTTGTTGGTAATGATTTGCATATCAGTGTAAAATGATAAACGATATGATTTACTTTTGTAATATAATTTCACAACCAGTCTAACAATTAAAACGACTGAAATGAAAGCATTAAAGATTATTTTATGGATCGTGGGAGTCCTTGTAGCCATTGTACTCATCCCACCATTGTTCATGCCAGGGCAGATCCAACTTGAGAAATCATTGGTCATGGATGCATCACCTCAGGTTATTTTTGATCAGGTCAATTGTTTTGAGAACTGGACACCATGGACACCATGGGCCGATGCTGCAATCAATGTCGTTTATGAGGGGCCCTCGTGTGGTCAGGGTGCTGTCATGCGCTGGGATGACGGGAATGGTCAGTCAAGCCAGACTATTACTGAAAGTGTTGAATATGAACTGATCAGGACAGAACTTCAATTCATGGAGCAGGGTGCCGTTTGGTCGGATTGGACATTTGAGGAGACGGATAAAGGTACTCTTGTCACCTGGGGACTTCGTGGGGATGCAAATTACCCATTTGGCCGGTGGGTCAACGTCCTTTTTATCACCCCGGCTGTGGGCAAAAGTTATGTACAGGCTCTTAACGCATTGAATGAATATACCAGGGACCTGGCTTCGCAGACTTCCTACATTACAGGCGAAGCAGGGATTAAAGAGGTACTTCCGATGGATGCACTTTCCATCAGGGTTACTTGCACCATGGATGAAATAGAGGCATCTATGTCGCAATCGTTTGAATTGCTGATGGCTGAAGCCAGCAAAGCAGGCGTGCAGATAACAGGTGCACCATTTACAATCTGGTATCAGTGGGATGGGGATACATTTGAATTTGATAGTTGCATCCCGGTTTCAGGGACGATCAATGCAACAGGTGACATCCGAAACATAAGGTCTTATGGCGGCAAGGTGATTTCACTCGTTCATACAGGTCACTACAATGACTCAGGTTATTCCTGGGAAGCATTAGAAAATTATCTGAAAGAAAATGGCCTGGAATCCAATGGCGATCCCTGGGAGGTTTCTCTTACCAATCCACAGCAGGAGCCGGATCCAATGAAATGGATGACTGAGCTGGTTTGGCCTGTCAAATAGCAGGATCAGTTGGTAATGACCAACTTTTCATGCCATCTGCCTGTCTCAGTGCTCAAAACTATCAGGTAGATTCCCTGGGGCAACTCCACATCCAGTTCAAGGGTTGAGCCTGAAGGCCGCCAAACACCGATCTCTTTTATGCGCTTACCTTTGAGATCATATATAAATATTTGAACCGGTGACGATTTATCCGGCAGATCAATCTGAATTCTTCCTTTAGATGGATTAGGGTATATTGTTATAAATGAGTATTTTGGTGTATATAGCTCTATTCCGGTTGTCCCAGGTGAATACATCAGGCTCCAGTATGCACTGTTTGTGAAAGTGGAAGCATAAAACATGAGTTCACCTGATGCATTTTCAGTCAAACGCGAAAACCCTGTAATGTTGGATGCAGGCAATCCACTGTTGGCAGGAGCCCAGTTCATGCCATCCGAGGTAAAGTAGACACCGCTTTGGGTTGTCGCTGCATAGATCACATCAGGGTTATCAGGACTGATGACAAGATCAGTAATCTTGCAGTAGTTACCCAGCGATAGTGTGGTGGGTTCCCAGAGAGTTCCTGAATTGTCTGACCTGTAAACTTTCCCACCGATATCACCATATCCGCCAACACCTGCAAACATAACCTGAGGGTTTTGTGGATACGAAACCACAGAGCCTGCCCATTTGAGGTTGACCGGGAGGCCGTTATTAACCGGAGTCCATGTATCACCACCATCAACGCTCTTCATGATTCCTCCCGCGGGAGACTCGGATTTAAAGGCGGCAAAGATAATCTGATCAAATGTGCCGGGAACTATGTGTATATAACGGATGGCATCATTGTCAGGACCCTGGTATACATTAACCCAGCTATCTCCCCCGTCATAGGAACGATAGATGATGGATGCCCATCCGTTGGCACCAAAATTATTTCCTCCGATAAAAATCAGGTTCGGATTATTGTCAGAAAGGGCAATTGTCCAAATCTGGGTTTCAAAAACAGGACCGATATTCGGCCCTTTATTTTGCCAGGTGACCCCGCCATCTGTTGATTTGTAAACGCCTTCATCTGCTACTGTAGTGGGGCCGTTCGACCAGGCATACATCGTGCCGTCTGTTCCCACATCTACCGCTGAAAACCTCGTAGCCGGCAGTCCTGTGACCAGACTCCAGTCGCCTGTTGAATCATTGTAAAGATAACAGCCACCTGAATTTTCTGCTTCAAATGAAGTGAGGATATCTCCGGTCCCCGAAGGGTCAACCTCAATATCATTCAACGAAAGTGATGCTATACCTGTTGAGAAGTTCTCCCAGTTACCTCCGCCGTCGGTGCTGATACAAACACCCAGACTTAAAAAACCGGCGTACATAAAAGCAGGGTTCCCTGGATGAAAATGCAACTTCCGGGCTGAACCATTATTGCCCGCTCCACCTGTATTGTAATTCCAGGTGAGACCACCATTCACCGTGTAATAAATGCCATCTCCTTCTGTCGCAACATACAATTTATTGGCATCCGAGGGATGAACAATCAGGTCGTTGGCCACCTTATTCGGAAATCCTGTTGAAATATTTTGCCAGGTGTTTCCGTAATTTTCGCTGCGGTAAACACCCATCACATTGCCACCAAAAAGTTGCCCTCCGGTGACGAAAACAATGCCGTTGTCAATGGTGAGTGAGTTCAGTGGCTTACCCGGGGGAATTCCGGCAGTTTTGTCCTGCCATGTAGTTCCTCCGTCAAAAGAGGCAATGATCTTGGCATTACTGAAACTCTCACGGCCAATGGCAAAGAGGGTCTGACTGTTGGCAGGATCCACTGCAAGGAAGGAACAATTCCAACCGACAGGCAGTATAGCAGTCATATCGAAGGCAGTCCAGGTTTGCCCTGCATCCTCTGATTTGACGATGACTTTATTCTGGGTTGCCCCAAGGTTCGACGAAAGAGTCACATATACCTTATTGGAATTCAAGGGATCTGCTGCAATGTGAAGCACACCTCCGTTCTGCGGAAGAGTTTTCTGAGCCCATGTAACGCCATTATCTTCCGACCTGAATACTTTTGCAAAGGAACTGTTGCCTCCGGCAAACAAAACACCGGCCGGGGTAAACTCCATAGAATGGATTCCCGTGGGCGAAAGTACCAGTAAGTTTTCCATGATCAGCCAGGGATTGTCAATACCGATGCGGATAAAAGGGTACCCAGCAGCCGCGAATGCAATATCCGGTTCGGATGCATGGATTGCCAGATCCACCACATCACCGCCAAATGGACCCACTGATGTCCATGAATTGCCTTCTGACATGCTTTGACTATTAAGTTTTTCTGAAGATGGACTTATAAAAACCGGTGTGTTCCCCATATCGTCTATCAATGATGTTAATTGCTGGCTATTTCCTCCTATTGAACCGATAAGAAAAAACAGTCCGATCAATGTTCGTTTGTTCATGGTAATTATTTTTTTCAGATTGAATAGGACAAATGTACTGAAATATGGCTTAAGTTCAACTAAGAAATGCGACTTGGTTAAAAAAATGCCTCCTTTTATTTTTCATTTAAAATAAATCGGTTAATTTAGCAGTGGCATTTTACCATCTTAAAAACCGGAAAGATGAAAAACGGCTTACCACTCAGGAAGTTTGAACCACAGAAACAGGTCATCAGTAAGCATGAAATTTTAACCGGTTTGTTTATCTGGCTGTCAATTATACTGATAGGTCAGAACCCGCAAACCATTCACCTTTAACCTCCTGATCTAACAAGGGGACTGCCAGTTATGGAAGCATTATCGCTAAGAGCCTCTGCAATAGAATTTGACACTTCTTCATTTGGCCTCCGGGATTTGTCCGATTTGTTATGGGCTGCCAACGGGATCAACCGCCCGGAAAGCGGCAAGCGTACAGCTCCTTCGGCCATGAATGCACAGGATATTGATCTGTATGTTTTCATGGAACCGGGTGTTTATTTGTATGACCCAAAAAGTCACAGTTTGAAATCAGTTGCCGAAGGTGATCATAGAATCTCAGTTGCCGGAAAACAGAAGCATTTTGCACAGGCACCGGTGATGTGCTTGCTGGTTTCTGATATTTCAAGGTTTCCCACCGGAGATGAAGCAAAGCGGATGGTGTGGGCGGCGGAAGATGCGGGGATTGTTTCGCAGAATATTTCCATATTTTGCGCTTCTGCCGGACTTGCAACCCGTCCACGTGCATCCATGGATATGGATACACTGCGGGAGATTCTGAATCTCACCGATGATCAGCGCATCATGCTGAATCATCCGGTTTCAAATTAAAAAAAATAAAGAAGTCCTGTAGCTTTTGAGAAAACTTAATAATTTGTAAGAGAAATGGCTAAAAGGAAAATTGAAACGGTAAGAGAACAGATTTACTACTCATATGCAAACTTAGCTATGGCTCACACGGCAGTTGACAAAAAACAAGAAAAATATGGGACATTTAATTTTATGATTAGAGCTAAGCTACTTAAAGGACTGAAAGACGGAACAATGAATATGCGAACAATCTTTGACGATGAAAAAATAAAACTTCAAACAGGTCAAGTTTGTAATTACTGCGGTTCGGCTGACAGATTAGCATTAGACCATATATTTCCCAAAAAATACGGTGGACAAGACAATGCAGATAACTTGGTATTTGCATGTTGGACTTGTAACAGTTCAAAAGGAAAGAAAGACTTAATGGAGTGGATGAACTTTCGTGGTCAGTTTTTGCCATTAATGATAATAAGGCGTTATTTAAAATTGACATTTAACTACTGTAACTACAATGGGTTACTTGACAAGAACATAGAAGAGCTTAAAGAAATGGAATTGCCATTTAAAATTAACCTATTGCCGACGAATTATCCGAACCCAAACGAATTAACTTT
>JBLRXC010000060.1:0-16526 GCA_047920975.1 Bacteroidales bacterium
CCAATAACCTCAATGGGATACTCGTAGCGCCATTTGTCTTCAAATTTGCGCTGAGGTATGGTATAGAACTTAATATTCAGGCGGTTTTCCTTCAGCTTTTCAAGGATTTCTTTTGAAAAGTCGCCCCAGGGCTCTCACAATCCGCGATATTGAAGAAAACGTGGCATATGCTCTATTGCTTACTACCTGTTCGGGCGCCTGGCGTTATCTGATTGGCGATGTTATAAAGTTCACATCCAAAAAATTAAATGAAATTGTAATAACGGGCAGGACAAAACAATTTTTGAGCATCTGTGGTGAACACCTGTCTATCGATAATATCTCAAGAGCGATTGAAATGCTTGAAAGAGAGATGAATGTTGAAATTGGAGAGTTCGCTGTTGCGGGAATCAGGCATAATTCAATGTTTGCCCATCAATGGTATCTTGGCTGTAATGTGGAGTTAAATCCGGCCATTGCACGCGAGAAGATTGACAGTTATCTCAAAATGTTGAATGATGACTATCGTGTTGAAAGGATTGAAGCTATCCGTGAGGTTTTTGTTGAAATATTGCCTACCCAGGTTTTTTCAGACTGGATGAAAAAGAAAGGTAAAGAGGGCGGTGCCAATAAGTTTCCCCGGGTACTTAAAAAAGAGATGCTCAGGGAGTGGCAGGAGTTCCTTGAAAACAGAAAAAACAATTAAATTGTCTGGTACAAATGACTCCTTTATTACAAGGCGTACTTCTCGGATTGACCTTTGCGGTTCTTCTCGGTCCGGCTTTTTTTGCACTGATACAAACCAGCATACACAGAGGATTCCGGTTTGGAATTTTTCTGGCAATTGGAATTTTTCTGAGCGATCTGGTTGCGCTTTTGCTTTGTTACTTCGGTGCCACCCAGATATTGGGTTCCGACCCCCGTCAAAACGCCTACTTCAGTATCGTAGGTGGAATCGTTCTTGTGATTTTTGGAACCTATACCTTCACCCGCAAAGTTTATGTTCATGATCCCGATGATTCAAGAACTTTCGATAAGGGACCTTCAAGATTCTATGTTTACATTATTAAAGGGTTCTTTCTGAATGCCCTGAATCCCGGTATGTGGTTTCTGTGGATAACCATTGTGGTCTCTACCAGTGCAAATTTTGGTGTAAACAATGTCAGTATCCTCTCCTTTTTGTCAGCAACCTTGATGACTATTTTCGTGACGGATATTCTGAAATGTTACGTATCAAACCAGATCAAAAGGTACACAAATGCCTCGGTCATGACATGGATGAACCGTATTGTGGGAATTGTACTGATAGGATTCGGATCATACCTGGTTATGAGAATCTTTGTGGACATGGAACAACTGCTCTCCCTTTACAAAGAACTATTTCAAAATAAGTACAAATGATGAAGGATTCTATCAGTTACTTAAATTTAGGACCCCTCAGATGAGCTTATTGCAACTGCTAGAAACTTCGTTGCGTGTATCCCTCCACATCGATCCGGTAATTGATACCGAAATATAATCCACCCCACAAATTATGTGATGGATTGTACTCGCCGTCAAGGTTCTCAAGTCTGTAGGGTTCGGCATTGATATCCTTGAAACCGTAGTTACCCCTTATTCCGGCAGTGACGAAAAATACTTTCGAAAGGTTAATGTCGGTACCTATATCAATGGCTATTCCAAAATCAATTTTTTCAAACCGGTCCTTGATATTTTTGGCACCTGTTTGAAAGGGCACTCCGTTAAGATCATTTACTTTAGTTTGCTTAACCTGATCATTCCATAGATATTCCTGGCTTGCATCCATGAGTATTCCCATTTGCGGGCCAATCATAACCCTGAACCGGGTCTGGTCCTGCCCAAAAGCATACTTAAAAAACAGAGGAATGTTCATATACCGCAGGTCAATGTTTCGTTCTGTTTTTATGCCATTCTGTTTACCGTCATATTTTTGACCCTGCAGTGAATAATGGACCTCAGCCATGATACCAGCATTGCCATTGATATCATAACCCAGGTTAATACCCGCAGTGTAGCCCATTTTGGGCGCATAGTCGATTTGTGGTTCACCATAAAAATTTTGATTGATGACCCAAACATTGGTTAAAGCACCGTTGACTCCAAGAATCACCTCTTTGCCTTTCTGGGCTTCCGCTGTTATGGAAATCATCCACACTGCAGCTATCAGGAATAAGAGTTTTTTCATATCTTTACAATTTGATTTAAATTGATCTGATTAAACGGTATTTATTCCGGAAGGTTTACCCTATACTGGTTTTAATTTTGAAAATATAATTCGGCTTAATTATTTCTAATCATCAGGTTGTTTAAAAAAATCGTTTCAATTCATTTACCTTTGCCATCATGATTCTTATAACAGGAGGCACAGGTTTTTTAGGCGCTCATCTCATTTATCATCTGCTGCAGAAAGTAGATAAGGTAAGAGCAATCAAACGAAAGGATAGCAGTTTTCATGTTCTCTCCAGGGTGTTTTCATTTTACCATACTGATATTGATAACCTTATGAAGCGCATTGAATGGGTTGAAGGTGATATCACAGATGTCTGTTCGCTGGATCCCTGTTTTGATGCTGTAACCGAGGTGTATCATGTAGCCGGCAAAGTCTCTTTTCTCCCGGCTGACAAGGGAGAGCTGATGCGCATCAATGTCACAGGGACGGCCAATGTAGTGAACCTTGCCCTCGATAAAGATGTAAAAAAACTACTTCATGTCAGTTCTATTTCAGCTATAGGCAGAGTAGCATCTGAAAAAGTAATTGCAGAGGCCACTGCATGGAAAACCTCGGGTAAAAATTCTATGTATGCCGTCAGTAAATATGCTGCTGAGAAAGAAGTATGGAGAGGAATGGCTGAAGGATTGAATGCCGTCATTGTGAATCCTTCTATTATTTTAGGAGTAGGTGAATATGAAACAGGCTCCGGAAGACTGATCAAGACAGTCGAAAAAGGGTTGAAATTTTATACAAACGGAGTCAATGGGTTTGTAGATGTTCAGGATGTTGCAAAGGTCATGATCCTGCTAATGGACTCGGATATATCAGATGAAAGATTTATTGTTTCTGCAGAAAATCTTTCTTATAAAAGGCTATTTGAATATATTGCCAGTGGCCTGGGAAAACCGGCACCAAAATTCGCTGCAGGTAAAATTCTTAGCGGAGCAACCTGGCGTGCATCAGCGTTGAAATCATGGCTGACCGGGAATAAGCCGTTTATTTCCCGTGAGGTTGCTCAAACTGCCAACAACAAATACTTCTATACTTCAGGTAAACTGATCAGCAGAACCGGTTACAATTTTAATCCTGTAAAGCAAACGATCATGGAGATTTGCCGCCACCACCGCGAAGTAAGCACCCGTAAGGATTTTGGTAGCATGATCTCCTGATCACGAAGTCCGGATAGTCGAAATATTTTAAATCCATGCCAGGGTAATTAAGGAGGTTTGCTAAACAACCCGATTCCTTTTCGTAAATTTGCCCCGTTATTGCAACACAAAGAACACATTAAGTTTCTGAACATGATAAAAGTATTATTGGTCTTCTGGCCTGAAAACGGAAATGTAGATACAGTAGCCGACAAAATTGTCAGCAGATTCAACGAGGCAACAGTAAAAAAAGTATCGGTCCTGGATTTACAAAAGTCTGATCTTGAAAATTATGATAACTGGATTGTGGGTGGTTCAACTGTTGGAGCCCATGTATGGGAGGACGCAGATGATTCGAACCGTTGGTTTGAATTCTTCAAACTGATCAGGGAAATCAATCCGGATCACAAAGTTGTTGCTTTCTATGGTCTGGGTGACCAGATTCTGTATCCCCACCATTTCGTTGACGGCCTTGGGTTTTTTCAGAAAGAATTTGAAAAGTACAATGTTCATACAGTAGGTCAATGGCCGGTTACCGGTTATGATTTTTACGAATCAGCCGGGGTACAGGATGATTACTTCTACGGCCTTGCACTGGATGAGGACAACCAGGAGGAACTGACAGAAGACAGGATATCCCAATGGATTGAATCAATCAGGAAAGAGTTCAGATAAGAACTATTTTCCGACTACTTTGAATTCTGTTCGCCTGTTTTGCTGACGACCCTGATCTGTATCATTTGACGCTACCGGTTGGGTCATACCATAGCCCATAAATTGAAGCCTTTCAGCGTCAATTCCTTTTTGAAGCAGAAAATCTACCACCGCTTTTGCACGGTTTTCTGAAAGTTTCTGGTTATAAGCAGCAGCGCCAATATTGTCAGTATGGCCGGATATTTCAATTTTAAGCGTTGGTGTCTCCATCAGTAGTTTATGAACGCGCTCAAGCTCCGCAACAGATTCATTGCGTAAAGTGGCCTTATTGAAATCAAAAAAGATATTGTTCAAAACCACTTTACTACCCACCTCAAGCCTGCTCAGCAGAATATCTTTCTTAATTTTTGTAGCTTCTGCATCGTCCGGAATATTAAAGTTTTCAGAATAAAAAAGATAGTCTGGCCGGCTCACTGTAATCCCATAATTTTTTCCCGGTTTGAGTGAAATAAGGTAAGAACCTGTTGAACCCGAAGACTCAAAGCTTGCCAGTAATTCATTTTTAAGATTATCGGTAATCTCGATAGTAGCTTGCAATGGAGTGAGCGCAATATCATCGAGGATCACTCCTTCGAGGACAGTGTTTTGCTCAATGGGTTTGGCAGGCTGTGGTGCAAATGCAGGATGATTGTGAGCCAGGATCACACTACCTGAGTGCATGGCCAAAGGTTTTGAGGCACCAAGAAACGTGATCATGTACAAATCATGGCCACCATAGCCATCCTGCTTTTTCGAAGAGTAATAACCTCTTTGCCCGTTCTTTCCAAGCGTAAAGAAAACATCATCATCCGGCGTATTGATAGGGTATCCTAGATTTACCGGTGCTGTCCACCTGCCGTCAATAAATTCTGATTTAAAAATATCGTATCCCCCCATTGACGTGTGTCCGCGTGAACTGAAGTAAAGGGTTTTGTTGTCCGGTGCAATAAAAACGCCCTCCTCGTCATACGGTGTATTGATGGTTGCTCCAAGATTTACCGGTTCCTGCCAACGGCCTTTTGCATCTTTCCTGGTCACATAAATGTCAGCACCTCCGTAGCCATCACTGCGGACGCTGGTAAAATAAAGGGTTGACCTGTCAAACGACAGGGAAGCAGAAGACTGCTTGAACCCTGCATTGATCTTATTGTCCATTCTTGCAGGAAGTGTATATTTATAACCTGACAGGGTGCTCTCGTAAAGGTGATTGCCACCGCCGGCTTTATAAACATACAGGATACTCCCGTCGGATGAAATTCCGGCTGTTGCATCATGATTATTACTGTTCATATCAAATGAGTTTTGGGGAGCACTCCATTTGCCAGATTCATAATAACTCACATAGATGTCTTCGTAAAAATAGGAGTCGGATGCCCTGCTTCCACCAGTAGTGTTATCCCTTGATGAAGTAAACAACAGGATATCCTCTTCGGGTACCACCAGGGGGCGGTAATCAGGGAAAGCTGAATTAACTGTGTTACCCAAATTATCAACAAAAACCCTCACCGGTTTGGCAACCAATTTTTTGGCAGTCACACATTCGTCAATCCTTTTGTCAATATCCTGTCCGTCTTTCAACAGTTGTACTGGCGACAGTGATGTTTTATGCGCTTTGTATTTTTCAATGGCTGCATCGAAATTGTAGTCGAGATGATATGCCGTGGCAAGCAGGAAATTCACATCATTATCATCCATATCCAGACTGATACGCGGGTCAAGTTCAAGGGCTTTTTGGAGATATTTGATCGCTTCCGTTTTATCGTTATCAAGCAGATAACACCTGCCGAGTTTGTAATTCAGCAATGCATTCCTTGGGTTGAACTGATAAGCTTTTGCATACTCTTGAATTGCCAGGTCATAAACCCCGGGACCTCGTGCATAAAATTTATCTCCCGCTTTAATGAAACCCACAGCTTCACTCAATTCTTTCCTGTGGTTCGGAAAATTATATTTACTGAATTCAACACTTTGTGAAAGAAGAGTTGTTGATCCGATCCCTAACGCCCAAAGAAGGGTAATAATAATGGTTATAAATTTTTTCATCTCAATTCAATTCTAATAGAAACTACTGACAATGATCACTATTATAGATGGTGGCTTCAGCATTTCCCAAACCGGATGCCTTTGACCAATCAATGCATGCACCTTTTTCATCCCGCTGCATCTCTTTCACGATACCTCGGTTTAGCCATGCTTCCGCATAATCAGCATTCATGATAATGGCCTGAGAAAAATCTTCAATCGCACCCGGAAGGTCTCCTCTCATATATCGTGCAAGTCCACGGTTGTTGATCGCATAATGATTTTTTGAATCAACGGCCAGCACCTTTGTATAATCATCTATGGCATCATCAAAATTTTCCGTTTTATAGTGAATTCCGGCCCTGTTAATGTATGCATCTGCAAAACGGGGATCCATCTTCAGGGCAGCTGTATAATACTCAGCGGCAGCCTTGAGATCACCCTGCTGTTCTTTGACTTTTCCCAGGTTGTTATAGGAAATGGCCATTGAAGGATCGAAGGATACTGCTTTTGTGAGGTCAGATTCGGCTCCCTGTAAATCATTCATCAATAAACGGACACATCCGCGTTCATGGTAGGCAACCGCATAATCATTTTTCAGATCAATGGCACGATCCAGATCAGTCAGCGCTGAAGTGTGATTGTTTTGACCGGCAAAAAGTCCTCCACGCCGGAAATAGGCCTCAGACATATTGGGATTGGTTTTAATAGCCAGGGAATATGCTTCGAAACTCTTTTCATAGTCACCTGTTTTCTGCAAAATATATCCTTTTGTCGAAAAGTACTCAGCTTCAGGCTGAATGCTGATCGCTGTATTGATATCTTCCAGCGCTTCCGCAAAACTGTTCATACCAATCCTGATGCAGGCACGGTTATATAATGCCTGGTGGAAATCAGCTCTCAGCATAATGGCCTTATTCAACAGGGATATACTTTCAATAAAACTTGATTGTTGATAATGCTCTAAACTCTCGTTGTAAAGTTTATTGGCCAGCTTGATATCATCATTACTGCCTTTTTTTTCAGGATTGTCCTGGGCCGTGGCCACGTAACACAGGAATAGTCCGGAAAGCAGAAATACATAACTCAATCGCATATCATTTCCTTTTTGTGGATTTAAGGATTGATACGTTGATTTTGGTATTTGGTTAACAAAAAAGTGGTTCAGTTTTCGATCACTTTTTTGTAATGGTCATACCAATACAGGACATCCTGAACAAACTGATAGGTTTCATCTCCTTTGCAATAACCATATTTAACAACGGAGTCGTTATAATATTTGGGGTTTGATTTATTTAAGAGATAGTAGTCCACATTTTCATCCCATTTATTGGGATCCTTGTCATATTTTTCAGCCAGTCTCCTTGCATCATAAACATGTGCAATACCAGCATTATAAGAGGCGAGTACAAACTTTGTCCGCTCCTCCTTGTCTTCAATTTTATCCTCAAACTGCTTATCAAGCAATTTGATAAAACTAACTCCGGCTCTGATCTGCTCTTCTGGCGGAGAAAGGGAGTCAACACCATATTTCTCAGCAGTATGAGGCATCAGTTGCATCAATCCGAAAGCTCCTGCCCATGAACGGGCTTCCGGAATAAACCGTGATTCCTGATATATGAGTGATGCCAGCAGACGCCAGTCCCAATCAATGATTTGGCTGTACCTTTTGATGATTTCATCGAAGGGTGAAATTTTGCCCCCTGTCAGAGAAAAATAGTCGCTCCTGGCAATGTTAACCGTACGGCTGTTTTTAAAATATTTTTCATACAGAAAAATATATTCCGGTTTTTTCTTGTATTTTATAAGCCAAGCGTTGATTGAATCAAGCAATCCATGATCGCCTTTTTTAACAGCCCATGCAATATTCTGCGGGAAGCTGATGGCAGTCTGAACATCCACATCGGGATAGAATTTCTGATTTACACGGGCTATGTGCTCATCACAAACAGTAAAATCAATCGACCCACCGGCAACCATTGAGATCAATTCTTCAATGGATGCATCGGGATGTTCAATAACCTCAATATGCTGACCAATCTCCTCTGCCAGATTATTCAAGCGTTGTACATAAATAGAATGTTTTTTAACATGAACGGATTTCCCGCCAAGATCGATTTGATTCCTGATCAGATGCCTTTCTATTTCATCCGCTGTGGCCATTGAGCGCCATTTATCCGGCTTTCTTTGAACCAGCATCTGCCGTGTCTGTCCGATTGGCTCCGTAAATTCGACCAACTTTTGCCGTTCCCTGGTAATTGTCAACCCCAAAGCAATGATATCACATTTGTCTTTGTTGAGACATTGTATACTTTTCTGAAGATCATTGTTGATTTTGAGTTCCAGCTTTACCCCCATATACTTTGCAAAGGCCTTGAGAAGTTCATATTGATACCCCATAGGCTCCCCCCTGAAAATGAAATAGTTGGTTGAGTTATAGTCGGTTGTTGCCACCAGTTTCTTTTCCCTGTATATACGGTTTAAAACTGCGCTTTCTGAATACTTCCGGGAAGCAGAAGAATCTTTTGAATCCCTCTTATTGAGCCGGCAGGCACCAAAATTAAGGAGCAGAAGCAGGAATATTGTATTTTTTAAAATCCTGTAAAACATACCAGGAGTTTTATGAATACTTTCTTCAACGTAATAAAATATGTTCAGTTGTTAAGGGTTGTTCTTGTCCAGTAGGTTGTTCTACCAATCCAGGAAAACCCAATATAGCCCCTGACCTTTAGTCTGTCAGGAGACTCGAGCTTGAGATAACAGGAATAGGTTTTTCCGTTTTTGGGATCATAAATTTTGCCGTTTTCCCATTCTCCATGATTGAATTCAAAACCATGCATCAGAATAACCCCTTTTAATGCCCTCTTTTTAAGTTCAGAGTCTGGGTTTTCCTTGTCAAGTTTTGGTTTACCCGTTTTGTCATCCAATGGATTTTTAAGCCAGACCAGCTTACCGGAATATTTTCCGTTTTCGTTATATATTTCAACTTTTCCATCCTTCTCCTCATTCAGCCAGAAACCAAGGATATCGTCGGCCTTTACATCTTGTGCAGTTACCTCAGGTATTGCAAATGCAATTACCAGCATCATCAGGAGGAATAAATTTTTACCTGTTTGCATCATAATTATTTATTGTTCGACCATCCGGATAGACCGTATAATAGACTCTGCCTGAATCAGAAGGTCCCGTTTGGGTGCATTTGGGGCATAAACATACCCGTCAATCGTAACCACTTTGTTGGATCTCTCATCCACAAAGGTGAAATTAATAAATGGCCCACCCATGAAGTCACCAATCAGTTTCCACAATCCACGGGTCTCTATTGCATACATTCCCTGAAGGTTCACAGGTTTTGAAAGCACAGGATAAAAATCATCTGCGACGGCCATATAAGAGCCTGTTGTGGGGCCCGGGATAAATTCTTCGGTAATGGCATTGCGGAAGGCAACAATCCGGTTGACATCAAAAGCAATGGTATCAATAAAATCATAAGTATAGATCATCAGGCCCAGGCTGTTATGCTGCGCTTCACGGCGGATCCACATAAAGTCGGGTCTGTGGGTGGCTATGTAAAAACCACTGGGTATTTCCATTGCAAAGTGAAACTGGTCTCTCACCCTTCCAACCACTTTATGATCGCGAAATCCTCTGAAAGTCCTTTTCAAGCGGTCATATTCTGAATCCATCAGGATGCTGTATATAACCTCCTTTTTTTCATCAAAAAAGTCGATCAGGTCCGTTTCGGAAGGAGCAGTAATTCTGATGACACGCTGGGGAGAAGCCCACATATCTTTTTTGGCCTCCATGACAGCCTTTTGAATTTTTTCATCAATTTCTGCAATCAGGATGTTGTGGTGCCCCCTGAACATTTTGTTTTCAAGCATAACAGGAATTGGAACGTGGCTCATTTCAAACAATGGCTCCGGTTGTGGCAGAATTTCATAATCCTGCGAGAAAAAATCCCTGATAGCCTGCCCAACCAAACCATTCCATCTGACATCACTGTTTGTCGCCACAATCATTTCAGCCGTTTTCCCTGAAGACCGCGGCATTCCGGCCTGATCACTGCTTCCGCATGAAGAGAATAATACATGCACGGAAATTATCAGAATGAAAAAAAAGCCTCTGGTCATCAGTTTGATTTACTTGCGTTGAAATTCAAAATTACCATTTACTACTTTGATGCTACCTTTAATTTCTGACCGGGTTTAAGCCGGTTTGAATTCTCTATATTATTCAGTTTTTTGATTTGGTCAACTGTTACACCATCGTATAATCTGGCAATATCCCATAAAGTATCTCCTTTTCGAACAACATGATAGATGTAGTCTGCAGAAGGGGCCTGAGAGGTTTCTTTCGGTGAAGTTGCTGCTGTGGTTTTTGGATTGGCAATTCGTAATTTTTGATCCGGATGAATCTGGTCACTTTTCAGATTATTCCATTGTTTGAGATCATTAACCGAACAACTATACTTTGCTGCGATTGAGCCAAGGGTTTCACCGTTTTTTACAGTGTGCGATCCGGAAGAATTACTATTTTTCACTACTGCAGGTGCCGGTGAACTCTTTGTTGCAGATGAAATTCCGGTGGGATAGACAACAAGTCTTTGTCCCGGAAAAATCGTATTGCTCTTCAGGTTATTCCAGGATCTCAGATTGCTGACGCTTACACGGTATTTCTGTGCAATCAGTCCCAGATTTTCACCACTTTTTACAACGTGGATGCTTCTTTCTGTTGCTTTCTTTATCTCTGCCTGCAGTTTTGCTCTGTCAATACCTCTTTGCGTTTTGTAAGCATACAGATCCTGTTCATGATCAATAAATCCGGCAATATGATTGACTGAAAGGCGAAGCGGGTATTTATTTTCAGAAGAAGCAGGAATAATTCCAACTTTGTAGGCCGGATTCAGGAATTTTATTTCATCCGGGGGAATATTCAGTTTTTCTGTCAGCTGATCGAATGACAACAGGTCGTTTACCATCACCGTATCAATTTCCTCATACAAAAATCCAGGGTGAACCGGATAGAGATTATGTTCGGCCGTATGATTCATCAAATATGCAACGGCCATAAAAGCCGGCACATACCCACGGGTTTCCCTTGGAAGAAAAGGCCAAACTACCCAATAGTTTTTAACACCTCCTGCCCTGCGTATGGCTTTGTTAACGTTTCCTGCTCCGCTGTTGTAGGCAGCCAATGCAAGAAGCCAGTCTCCATAAATGTTGTAAAGATCCTTCAGGTGGCGGCAGGCAGCATCGGTACTCTTGTAAGGGTCATTTCTGTAATCAATGATTGAACTTACCTTGAGCCCGTACATTCTGCCGGTTCCGTACATGAACTGCCAAAGTCCCTGGGCTCCTGCCCTGGAAGTGGCCGTAGGGATAAGAGCCGATTCAACCACCGCCAGGTATTTCAATTCAAGCGGCATCTTATGCTTGTCAAGATGTTCTTCGAAAAGCGGAAAATAAATTTCTGCAAGACCCAGCACCCTTGATACCATTTCTCTCTTTTTTACGGCATAAACATCAATGTAGTTGGAGACATATTTGTTGAACGAAATCTCAATCAACATCTCCCTGCTCATGGCATCAATTCTCTGTTCTATCACAGAATCAGGATAAACAGGGACATACCCGGGTGGAAAATTGTAAATATTCAATTCACTGGTGTCGTGAATAAACGATTTATTGGTGAAAAAACTGAATTTGACCAGTTCATCCAGGTTCCCAAGGATATCATCATTCTCCGCGTCATTTGGAAACCGATCCATGGTCATTGAAGTTGAGTCAGAAATCAAGATTTCTTTGACTGAGAGGCTGTCTTCAACAAAATTTCCGTTTGCCTGTAACGAAAAAATAGAAAATAACAGGAATACACCAGAAAATAGAGCTGATAATTTCATACTGAACATTAAGTTTGAATCGAACCAGCTGTTCATACGAACAGCCTGTCAATCCGTTTCAAAGTTAAAAACAATAACGTCTTTTATGAACGGAAATTTTAGAATGATTGCAACCGTTCAAATGATGTAAAATGAACAACCCGGCAGGAAAGGTTAATCCTTCTTCTCAACAGAACCATTCTCTTTTTTCGGGTTATCATCAGTGTTCATGCCATCTTTAAATTCTCTGATTCCCTTTCCAAGTCCCCGCATGAGTTCCGGAATTTTTTTCCCACCAAACAGCAACAGAACTACCAATACGATCAGGATGATCTGCCAGGGGCCGATGATACCGAGTAATATGGAGTTTATCATAACGATTCAATATTAATGTTTGCAAAGATATGAAATATTTGGTGGGATCAATTAACGGTGCCTGAATCCATGTTATTATCTCAGATTTCCAGTTTCTTTTGGTTGAAACGCCAGAAACAACTATTTGGCCAGTTCAAACCTAACCTGAAAAGTTGTACCCAACCCCTGCCGGCTTTTACAGTCGATTTCACCGCCCATGGCCCTGACATATTTTTTTACAATAAAAAGTCCTGTCTTGTCAGTTTGGCGTCCATGCACTCTGGGGTCATCAAACATGGTTTTCAATGCGAGGTCGGAGATACCCGGGCCCTCATCACTGATTTCGATGATGGCCTGATGATCTCTTTCAAACAGATCAATGATGATGGGTTTATTGGCAGGAGAAAACTTAATGGCATTTGAGAGCAGATTGTCAATGACAAGATAGAAAAAGTTCATGTCAACCCTCGCCTTGATTTCCGTCACCCTCATATCAATCTCAAGTCTTTTTAATTTCAGGGTATATCTGAAACTTTCAGCGATCTTTTTCATAAGGGAAGATAGGTCGAACACTTCCATTTTCAACTTATCCCTTTGAAGTTCAATGATATCAATATCCAATGTTTGGTTGATGAGGCTGTTCATCCTTCTCAGACTGCTGTGGATCAGGTTAAAGTACTCTCTATGTGGTTCGGGCAAGGGGGCAGGATCATTTTCCATCAGATCGGCCACACAAAGGCTGCTGGTCAGGGGATTGCGGAGACCATGTGAAACGACGCTGATCAGCAGTTTTTTTTCTTCGATGATGGCAGAGAGCTGTTCATTGATTTTCTCAAGTTCCGATTTCTGGGTCAGTATGCTTTGGTGTTGCTCTTCTATCTCCAGTTTTTGTTTCTGAATCTTCAGATAACTTCTGGCCAATTTACTCTCAAGTTCATTCATCTCCCTGATACGGCGTATTACATTGCGCAGAACACCGGCTGTGACTTCTGCCTTACCAGCCACAACACGCAGGAAATCCTCCTGCTGAAGTTCAAGCAAAACGGTCTTCTCTTCAGCCGTTACCGAAGCCGACCGGGTTTCATTGTCAAAAAGTGCGAACTCACCAAAAACCTGTCCGGAGGATAACCTGGACAAAACATGGTTGCCATCGTGTACCCTCACGCTTCCGGATTTAATAATGTACATGGCATTGCCCTCATCTCCTTTTTTGAAAATAATCTGACCCTGTCTCACAGGGATCTCACGGAGCTGAGTTGCCATATCTTCAAGCACTTCAGGCTCTGTTTCTGAAAAAATATTCACACCTGTTAAAATTTCATACAGATCCGTCATTTGTTTTCAATTTAAGTATCTTCCGGATTATTGTCATATCCATTGCTTCCAATACAATCCTCCGGGATTGACATGATCTCAGTATGAGCGCCATCTTTCAGTTTCCGGAAAGCCTGAAACGCTCATGCACAACATTTTTTCAGCATTTCATTGTTGGGTTTTATCTCCGCTTTCGTCATGCAGGAGTACCCCTGATTATTTTGCTGAATTTTCAGATAGCGAAATTAATACAATTTCACTTTTCACCGATTGATTCAGCCTTATTACATCCAGACTGTGAATAACTATACAAAGGTTTCATTTCAGGCGAAGTCTCAGGATTTATACTTTTGCAGTGACAAGTTGAATACAACAATCACTATAAATAAAATGAAACCCCAATGATCCTGTTTTTTCAAGAAGGCGAAAGCCGGATATATGCTGTTCAAAGCCGGGCAAATCTCATTCAGCAAAGCATTCAAAAACTTCAATGGCTTTTTGGAGAGGCCCGGTTTCTGAACCAGTCTGAACTGAAGGACTTTTTTATCGGACCGCGTAAGGAGATGATCACCCCGTGGAGCACAAATGCCGTGGAGATCACACAAAATATGGGTATTCAGGAGATTGAACGGATTGAGCCATTTGAAATCACTGGTACAGAAAAAGCCAATTATGATCCGATGCTGCAAGCCATTTACAAGGGGCTTGACCAGGAGATCTTCACCATTCATAAAAAGCCTGAGCCGGTAATGGCGATTGAGGATATTTATGAGTATAGTCATAAAGAGGGACTTGCACTGAGTCAGGACGAAATTGATTACCTCGAAAATTTAAGTCTGCGCCTTGGCCGGAAATTAACTGACAGCGAAGTATTTGGTTTCTCACAGGTCAACTCGGAACATTGCCGGCATAAAATTTTCAACGGGATATTTATTATTGATGGCAAAGAGATGCCGGAAACCCTTTTCGGGCTCATCAAGAAAACTACGAAGAAACATTCGAACCGGGTGGTCTCAGCTTATAAAGACAATGTCGCTTTTGTTCTTGGGCCAACCGTTGAGCAATTTGCACCGGCTTCACAGGATAAGTCGGATTTCTTCAATGTCATTGACATAGATACTGTGCTTTCGCTGAAAGCCGAGACACATAATTTTCCAACCACTGTGGAGCCATTCAATGGTGCTGCCACAGGCACAGGGGGGGAAATCCGTGACAGGATGGCGGGAGGCAAAGGAAGTCTTCCGCTGGCCGGTACTGCGGTTTATATGACCTCCTATCCACGGTCGGAACCCGGGAGGGAATGGGAAATGCACACACGACCACGGAAATGGCTTTATCAAACCCCTGAGGAAATCCTCATCAAAGCTTCCAATGGTGCCAGCGATTTTGGAAATAAGTTTGGACAACCACTGATCTGTGGGAGTGTTCTTACATTCGAACACTTCACAACCCTTAAGAAATATGGTTACGACAAAGTGATTATGCTTGCCGGTGGGATCGGATTCGGGAAAAAGCAGGATAGCCTGAAAGACTCTCCTGAGAAAGGCGACAGCATCATTGTGATGGGCGGCGACAATTACCGGATCGGAATGGGTGGCGGCGCTGTTTCTTCAGTAGCGACCGGTGAGTTCAGCAATGCCATTGAACTGAACGCCGTCCAGCGGTCGAACCCCGAAATGCAAAAGCGGGTTTACAATGCCATCCGGGCTATGGTTGAGGCTGATATTAACCCTGTTGTATCTATCCATGATCATGGTGCCGGTGGCCACCTGAACTCTCTTTCGGAACTGGTAGAAGCTACCGGCGGCAAAATTGACATCCGTAAACTTCCGGTCGGCGATCCGACCCTTTCAGCCAAAGAGATTATCGGAAACGAATCACAGGAGAGGATGGGTCTTCTGATCAAGGAAAAAGATGCCGGCCTTCTGAAAAGGGTTGCAGATCGTGAACGGGCACCTTTTTATGAGGTAGGCACTGCTACCGGTGATCACAGGCTTACCTTTGAGGATAACCAGACCAATACAAGACCCATTGACCTTGAACTGGGAGACATGTTTGGAAATCCGCCCAAAACTATTCTGGAAGATGTCAATATCCGGGAAAAGTTTGAAGAACCTGACTACGACCCCGACAAACTGATTGAATATCTGGAAGCAATACTGCAAATGGAAGCCGTTGCCTGTAAAGACTGGCTGACCAACAAGGTGGACCGTTCCGTCACAGGCCGGGTAGCGCATCAGCAGACATGTGGCTCCGTGCAACTGCCGCTGAACAATCTGGGTATCACCGCACTGGATTACAAGGGGGTAAAAGGTATTGCAACCTCAATCGGTCATGCACCCGTTGCAGGCCTGATTGACCCGGCAGCGGGATCAGTGCTTTCAATTGCCGAAGCGCTTACCAACATCATCTGGGCGCCGATTGAAGGGGGTCTCAAAGGCATTTCCCTAAGCGCCAACTGGATGTGGCCGGCGAAAAATTCAGGTGAAAATGCCAGGTTGTACCGGGCAGTTGAGGCAGTGAGTCATTTCGCCATTGCGCTGGGTATCAATATCCCAACAGGAAAAGACAGCCTCTCCATGACCCAGAAATATCCCAATGAGGTAGTATACTCTCCCGGAACCGTTATCATTTCAGCGGCAGGTGAGGTCTCAGACATCCGCAAAGTCGTAAGTCCCAATCTGAAAAATTCATCAGGCTCATCCCTGATTTATATTGATCTTACAAAAGATGCATACTGCCTTGGGGGTAGCAGTTTTGCACAGTTCAGAAATCAGCTGGGAGCAAAAGCGCCGGTTATCAGGGATCCGGAATATTTCAGGCTGGCGTTTGATGCGGTTCAGCAACTGATCGGGCAGGAAAAGATACTGGCCGGACATGATATTTCTGCGGGCGGTCTGAT
>JBLRXC010000061.1:0-15712 GCA_047920975.1 Bacteroidales bacterium
CAGGCATATTCTCCAGGCGACACATAGTGGGCTGACTGGCCAGAGATTGTTCACTACCCGAGCATACCTTTAAAATACCATCGTTGCGCAAGGTGTTGCAATCATTGGCATCCTCATACCCGGCTGCAATTTGAAAGATCCGCTGCTTAACCATGGAAGTAACACTGTGATCAACATACCCCTGATGCCTGGAATCATGAATGCAATCGGCCATTTTGCCGATCAGTCCTATATGTTTCTCTACTTCATTCAGAAGCAATAGCCCGCCATCACTGGATGTTTGCTCAGCTTTAAAGGTAATCTCAACTGACTTTTTGTTAAAGTCTGACAAGTTGAATAAGGTCTGCATCTGAAATTCCTGAAAATTTGTTTGGTCACAACCGGAAGAAACTGTATTTTTACTCATGGGGTGTTTGTTGTTGTTTTGCAGCTCAAAGATATTGAATATCATTGAGATAACAAAAACTTTCACCCCTTTTTTTTGATTTTATGAATTATTCAGGCTAAGGCTGAATGATCCAATGAAAAAACATAACGGACGATTCGTTCGGAGAACCCGGGTCAATTGTTTTGGTTATTTTTGCTGAAGTATAATTTGAAAATACCTGCATGTCACAAGCCAAAAAACTTTTCCTGCTCGATGCTATGGCACTCATCTACCGGGCATATTTTGCTTTTAGCAGAAATCCCCGGATCAACTCAAAAGGATTCAATACATCTGCCATTTTCGGATTCGCGAATACACTTTTTGATGTGTTAAAAAATGAAAAGCCTTCACACATTGGTGTGGCTTTCGACACAATAGCGCCAACCCTTCGACACGATGATTTTGCAGAGTACAAGGCTAACCGGGAGGCTATACCCGAAGATCTTGCGCTTTCCATTCCACTTGTTCAAAAACTTCTTGAGGGTTTCAAAATACCCGTCCTGTTTGCCGATGGTTATGAAGCGGATGATGTTATCGGAACGCTTGCCAAACAGGCTGAAAAGGAGGGTTTTGAGACCTATATGATGACTCCTGACAAGGACTTTGGCCAATTGGTTACCGATCAGATTTTTATCTATAGACCGGCGCGAATGGGAAATAAAGCCGAGATTCTTGGAGTGAAAGAGGTTTGCGAAAAATTTGAGATAGACCATCCGAAACAGGTAATTGACATCCTTGGATTATGGGGCGATGCTTCCGATAACATTCCGGGCATTCCGGGCATTGGAGAAAAAAGAGCCAAAGAGTTGATCGGTCAGTTTGGGAGCATGGAGGCAGTATTTGAAAATACGGATAAACTGAAAGGAAAAATCAAAGAAAATATTGAAGCCTTCAGGGAGCAGGGCATTCAATCCAAAACACTGGCTACCATCCTCCTTGATGCGCCGGTTGCGTTTGAACCTGAAAAACTGAAGCGGAATGAACCGGACGTTGAATTATTGAAAAAACTGTTTGATGAACTTGAATTCAGGACTTTCTCTCAGCGTGTATTTTCAGAACTTACTTTGAAAAACGAGGATAACCAGCCTCAGCTTTTTGACGGAAAAGGAACTGTTTCTGAACCCAAAACCATTATAAATTCAAACCACAGGTACGAACTGGCTGATACAGTGAAGAAGCGAAAAACACTGATTGATGTTTTAAAACAATCGGGCTCATTTTGTTTTGATACGGAGACCACTGGCCTGGACCCGCATCGATCAGAACTGGTAGGGATGTCATTTTCGGTGAATCCGGGCGAAGCCTGGTTCGTGTCAATGCCGGAGAACTATAACGATTGTTTGGCCATTGTTCAGGAATTCAAAAATGTTTTTGAAGATGAAAAGATCGAAAAGACAGGTCAGAATCTGAAATATGATATTTCCATATTGAAATGGTACGATGTGGAGGTGAAAGGCCGCCTGTTCGACACCATGCTTGCACATTATCTAATTCAGCCCGACATGCGTCATAATATGGACCTCCTTGCGGAGACATACCTCAATTACCGGCCTGTGTCCATTGAATCGCTGATCGGTAAGAAAGGTAAAAATCAGGCAGATATCCGGACTGTTGACCTTGAAACGCTAAAGGATTATGCCTGTGAAGATGCCGACATTACCCTGCAGTTAAGACAGGCGTTTGAACCGGAACTCAAAAAAGCCAATGCTGTTGACCTTTTTCACGATATAGAAGTACCACTGGTGCCCGTGCTGGCTTCAATGGAAGCTGAGGGTGTCAGACTGGATATTTCTGCCCTGAGAGACTATTCAGGTCAACTTGAGAAAGAAATTACTGACCTGGAGAAAGAGATTCATGGGTTAGCCGGAGAAAAGTTTAATATTTCCTCTCCAAAGCAGTTGGGGGAGATTCTGTTTGAAAAGCTGAAAGTTACCAGCAATCCAAGGATGACCAAAACCAAACAATATTCCACAGGTGAAGATGTACTTCAGAAACTGATCAATAAACATCCGATCGTTCAGCTGATGCTTGATTACAGGTCACTGACCAAGCTCAAGTCGACCTATGTGGATACACTGCCCGATATGGTAAATCCACGAACCGGAAGAATACACACTTCTTATAACCAGGCAGTTGCAGCCACGGGCAGGCTGAGTTCCAATAATCCAAATCTGCAGAACATTCCTATCAGAACTGAGAGAGGTCGTGAGATCAGAAAAGCATTTGTGCCCCGGAATGAAAACTACACACTGCTGTCTGCCGATTATTCACAGATCGAATTGCGCATCATTGCGCACCTCAGTGGCGATGAAGGGATGATTGAGGCCTTCAGGGAGGGGCTGGATATTCACACTGCCACAGCTTCCAGAGTTTATGGGGTATCACTCGAAGAAGTCACATCCGGCATGCGAAGAAATGCCAAGACTGTTAATTTTGGAATTGTATATGGTATTTCAGCATTTGGTTTATCGGAAAGACTCAATATTCCGCGAGGAGAAGCCAAAGAGATCATTGACCAGTATTTTGCCACTTACCCCGGAGTGAGAGCCTATATGGATCAGTCAGTTGAGTTCGCACGTGGAAAAGGCTATGTAGAAACCATCAAAGGACGCCGGCGGTATCTCCGCGATATTAACTCTCAGAATGCAGTTGTCCGTGGTTTTGCAGAGCGCAATGCTATCAATGCACCTATTCAGGGTTCATCGGCAGATATGATAAAAATTGCGATGATCAATATTTACCGGAAACTCGAAAAAAACCGATTCCGGTCGAAAATGATCCTCCAGGTTCACGACGAATTGATCTTTGATGTACACAGGGACGAACTGGGAGATATCAAACCCCTGGTTCACAAAGGCATGGAAAACGCCATCGAATTAAAGGTGCCGGTTGTTGTGGAGATGAACACCGGAGAAAACTGGCTTGAAGCACATTGATATCAAATTGTCACCCCTCAATAAGTTTCCTCACAACATGCATGTATCCGGATTCATAATTCAGAATAATTTTCGGGATGTTGTGCCCGTGCCTGCTGAGCTGTAAAGAATGCTTTCTAAATGGTTTGGTGCATTCTTTTTGATGTGTTCTGGTCTGAAGCAGTTCATGCTGTTAAAAATCTACCTTTTTTTGCTTGATTATTCCTAGCCAAAGGGATAGTTCCTCCCTTAACTTTGCCTGCAGGTTATCAGAGTTGATTGGTCTCTAACTGGTAATTAACTATGGGAAGGCGGATTTGTTTTTTACCTTGAAGATGAATAGTCATATTGTTCCCCATCCGTGAATAACAATTGAGGGGTTATTTAACAAACCTATGAATAGATGCAATAAAAAATGCAATTAAAAAGATCACTTATCTTAGCTGTTGTTGTCAGTATTGTGGGTCTAACCTTGTGGGAGGTATTTTGGCGTTTTCAGGGCAAGGTTCCGGATATTAATGATGACAAAGACCTTTGGGCCGTCCAAAGGGCCAAAGTCAGAAAAATGGACCAGAAGGATTACATCCTGATCGGGTCTTCACGGGTATAGTTTGATATTCAGTTGGATGAATGGGAGAATGAGACTGGAAAGCGACCTGTCATGCTGGCTTCAGTTGGTTCGAGTCCATTGCCTGTTTTCAGGGATATTGTTGAAAATCCCGATTTTGCTGGTACTATTATCGTTGGAGTTACACCCGGATTGTTTTTTTCGACAACCTATCCTATGGCAACCCCCTGGAAAAGGGTTCAATCAAAGGTTGATCATTATTATAAGCGCACATATGCTCAGCGTCTGAACCATTGGTCTGGATTACCACTGGAAAGGAATTTTGCATTCGTCTCTATCAGTGAAGAGCAATGGTATGATGATATTGATCTCAGGTCTATACTCCGCCGTATCGGCATAGGAAACAGAACCGGAGAAAAGCCTATGCCGCCATTTCGCAGGTTTTCAAATATATCGGTCGACAGAAACGTGAGGATGACCGAAAGAACTGCCACCGATACAGCATTTGCAAACAGTATCAAACAGGTGTGGAGATTTTTCGGTGAGAATGCTCCACCACCTGACAAGGAATCTACCATGACATTTTTTCTTGAGGACGCGGCAAAATTTCAGGCCCGTGGTGGAAACCTGATATTATTGAGATGTCCATCCAGCGGTGGAGTGAGGGCTGCTGAAAATATGTTTTTCCCAAGAACTGAATATTGGGATGAGCTTATCAGACAATCCAAAGCAAAAGGCTATCACTTTGAAGACTACGGGGAATTAAACCAGTTTGAATGTCCTGAATGGTCACATTTGTCGGCAACGGATGCAGAGATATTCACACGCGAACTGGCCAGATTAATGATCGAAGATGGAGCAATTCCAAACGCAAAATCAAACTAAACCATGCTATTTAATTCTATAGGATTCATCTTCTTTTTTTGTGCTGTGCTAATACTTTACTATGCGCCAATTTTAACCTGGCCACGAAAAAAAGGAATGTTGCTTTTGGCCAGCTATTTATTTTATGGATTATGGAACCCACCATTGATTCTGCTCCTGTGGATTTCTACGATGGTTGACTGGATGGCCGGAAATAAACTCTTTAGGGAGGAACGTCAAAAAGTCAGAAAACTTTGGTTACTGTTAAGTTTATTCGTTAACCTTGGCTTTCTGGCATTTTTCAAGTACAACAACTTCCTGCTCGAGAATTTTATATGGCTTGCCGGAATTGCCGGTATTACTTTCCAGGCCAGGCCGCTCGATATTATTCTTCCGATGGGGATTTCGTTTTATACTTTCCAGACAATGTCATATACCATTGACATGTACTATAAAAAAATACAGCCGGCAAGAACTTTCCTCGATTTTGCACTCTAGGTCACCTTTTTCCCTCAACTGGTAGCAGGTCCGATTGTCAGGGCAAAAGATCTGATCACGCAGTTCTATGAACCCCGCAAAGCCACTATCAACCAGTTTGCCTGGGGGCTATTTTTATTAACATTGGGTTTATTTCAAAAGGTTGTTTTGGCTGATACCTTGCTTTCGGGTGTTTCCGACAGTGTTTTCAGTGCCGGTAAAGTGTTGAATTTCTGGGATTCATGGGCAGGTACCCTGGCCTTTTCCGGGCAAATTTTCTTCGATTTTGCCGGCTATTCAACCTGTGCCATTGGAATTGCCCTGATGCTGGGAATCGTCCTGCCCGATAACTTCCTCTATCCTTATGGTGCCATAGGGTTTTCGGATTTCTGGAGGAGATGGCATATTTCCCTGTCAACCTGGTTGCGCGATTATTTGTACATCCCGCTGGGAGGTAACCGATTTGGGATCACCAGAATGTATGTCGCACTGATGCTAACCATGCTGTTGGGCGGACTTTGGCATGGTGCTGCCTGGACGTTTGTTGTCTGGGGAATGATCCATGGTATTTACCTGGTCATTGAAAGGGTTCTTAAACAATACATTTATTTTAAGGTAACTGCCTGGAACGAAATTCTCCTTGCTTTTGCCACCTATACACTGGTCAACTTCACCTGGGTCTTCTTCCGTGCGAGGGAATTTGAAACGGCCATCAGTATGATCCAATCAATGCTTTTTATGAATGGTGATGGAGAAAAAATTCTTGAATATTTTGATCTGATCAAGGTCTTTTCATTGGTCGGTGTGCTGTTTTTTGTCCATTGGCTGATGCGGAATTCAAACCTGAAACAGGTTTCTCTGAAAATATCTCCATGGATACTGGGAATAGTCTGGGCTTGCCTTTTTATTCTACTGACCATTGCACAAGGTAGCGAGAAACAGTTCATATACTTTCAGTTTTAACTTTTTTTCTTCTAACCTGAAAAAAGATGATGCAGAAGATCTCGGTCTCAGAGAGACTCTACATCTCAATCACATGAAAAATTTAGATCCGGTTCGTAGCTGTTTGATTATTGGGACAATTACCCTAACACAAAACTCTTAAACAGAATTATGAATACTTTTACAGCCATTTGGCTCCAATTGAGTTAAAATAATGATTATTTTTTAGTAGATAAAGAAAACAGGTAAGGGGGAAATGAATCAACCAAAAACTTCGGGCTCCTTATTTTGGGCAGGTATTCTGCTTATTTCCCTTGCTGCCTGCAACATAGACACCAAGCCCGTTAATAATAATGTTTTCTCTGTTAGTGAAACCGTTGAGCCTCCCATAGTAATAAAAGCAGGAAATCCGCTAGTCCACCACCTGAGCAACTACCCTCCGCCGCAGATTGTTGATTTAACAACAAAATCAGCGCCTGCTAAAATACCGGCCGATTTTTTTATTACCATGCAAAACTTCAACACTGAGCATGGTTTGGCTTTGAGCAGCATACTTAGTGGTTTCAAAGACAAAGACGGAAATCTCTGGTTTGGCACTTTTGGTAACGGAGTAAGCAAATACGATGGAAAATCATTTACAACTTACAACTCATCTCATGGTTTAATCCACAACCTCGTAGAAGCAATAACCCAGGACAGTGAGGGCAATATATGGTTCAGCACTTATGGCGGAGCAAGTAAATACAACGGGGTTTTTTTCGAAAACTTCACCACTGAGCAAGGGCTTCCCGATAACCATATCAATAGAATTCTCGAAGACACATAGGGAAACATCTGGTTTGCCACACGCGGTGGATTGAGCTGATTCAATCCAGATGAGAATGATACCGGGAAGAGTCAATTTATCAATTATGATGATAAAAAATATTTTCCCGGAAATTACGCCAGATACATTATCGAAGATCATGAAGGGAATCTCTGGATTTCCGGACTTAGTGGTTTATTCAAATTTAATCCTGTCGCTAACACGAATGAAGAAACCTCATTTACTGATTGTTCTGAAATAAGCGGACTGAGAAATGAAATGGTTAATTGCATGGTCGAAGACCGGGACGGTATACTATGGTTAGGAACCAGCAAAGGGGCAGTCAGGTTTGATGCAACCAACCTGCAAGTGGGGAAATCTGCTGCAACAACTTATACAATGGCTGACGGGCTGATAAGCAATTTCATTACAAGTATCCTGGAAGATAGGGCGGGCAACATCTGGTTCGGATCAGAGGAAGGTGTTTCTGAATTTATAAAAGAGAATTCCTCATTTATTAATTATACATCCGGACAGGGATTGGCAAGCAGCGTGATTGTCTGCATGGTTGAAGACAATACCGGCAGTATTTGGTTTGACACAAAGGGCCACGGATTAAGTAGATTTGATGGCAGAAGTACGATTGAATATACTGCCAGGCAGGGGCTTCCCGGCAAAACCGTTTTTTCGTTAACGGAAGATCAAAACGGCGACATATGGATAGGCGCAGAAGATGGCGGACTCACAAAATTCATGAAAGACCGGCAGCATAAGAACAAGGGATACCTTATAAATTTATCAAAGTCCCAGGGTTTTTCAGCAGGTGATGCCATGAATATGATGGTTGATAAAGCCGGAAAGTTGTGGTTTGGTTCCGGCTATGGATTAAGTAAATACGACGGTAAATCAGTTACGACCTGGAGCACGGCACAAGGCCAGATTACAAACAGTGTGATAAGCCTTAAAGAAGACAGTAGAGGGAACATCTGGTTTGGAACCTACGAAGGCGGATTGAGCAGGTTTGATGGTACATCGTTTGCAAATTACACCACAGAGCAGGGGCTTGTGCACAACACCGTCTGGAACATCCATGAAGACAATTCAGGTGTGATCTGGCTCGCGACCCGGGGTGGATTAAGCCGGTTCGATGGCGAAAACTTCATCAACTTTACAACTGCCCAGGGGCTGCCCGACAATAAATTATCCATTGTTACAGAAGACAAAGCTGGAAACCTGCTTATTGGAAGCTGGGGTGGAGGTGTCTCTATCATCAGAAAAAAATGGGTGGAAGAAAGGTTGAGTTATGGTGATGTTTCAAACATTGAGGAAAACATTTTTGAAAACTACAATACTTCTCATGGGCTGCCAAATGATGTGGTCTATGGTATCCTGGAAGATGATGATGAAAATATTATCATTGGCACCAGTAAAGGGCTTACAATATTCAAAGGTGGGTTAAGTCCAGACATGGAAAAAATCGCTAAAGAAGGCGTGGAAAGTTTTAACCAGCAAACCGGCTATCCGATCAAAGATATCAGCAACAATTACAGTATGATGATTGACCACCGTGGAGTAGTCTGGGCAGGAACCGGAGATAAACTGGTGCGCTTTGACTATAAAGAAGTAAGCAGAAATACACAGGCTCCGCAAGTGATTATCCAAAGCGTAGGCATCAACCATGAAAACATTAGTTGGCATAGCCTGAAAAGAGCGAGAGAAGGCGAAGTATCCGAGTTTTCTATTACACTACCTGTTGATAAAAATGGCTCGGGCAATGCCCTGGAGAAAATGAATTCGGATATTGAATCTCTTGCTGAAAAAGAGCCTGTAGCCTATGATGAAGCTGAACTTTCCGGGGAACCGGACTCTAAAGATCAGACGGCAATTGGAGGCAGGGAAATCATACTGATTGTTGAGGATAACAATGATGTACGGTCTTATATCCGGGAGTAACTTGAGGATGATTACCAGGTGAGTGAGGCGCGCCACGGAGAAGAGGGGGTGATGATGGCTCAGGAAAAGGTTCCCGATCTGATCATCACCGATGTCATGATGCCGAAAATGGATGGATACCAGTTTTGTAAAGCCATCAGGCTGGATGAAAAAACAAGTCATATCCCTTTGATCATGTTAACTGCCAGGGGTGGACTTGATGATAAAATTGAAGGCCTTGAATCGGGTGTTGACGCTTATCTGACCAAACCCTTTAGTGCAAAGGAACTGAAAGCGACCGTTAAAAATCTCCTGCATCAGCGCATTCAATTAAAAAAGCGTTTCAGCAAATCAATGATCATCAAACCTTCTGAGGTGAGTGTCGTTTCGGCTGACCTGGTGTTTTTGGAAAAAGTGATAAGGGCCATCGAATCAAATTTTGGAGATGAAAATTTTTCTGTGGAAACGATCGCAGAAACTGTAAACATGAGCGTTACCCAACTCAATCGAAAACTCAATGCCCTTATTGACCAGCCTCCGGGACAGATGATCCGTACTTTCAGATTGCAAAGAGCTGCAGATATGCTCAGGAAAAAAACGGGCTCGATTTCCGAAATTGGCTACAGTGTTGGTTTCTCCGATAATGCGTATTTCTCAAGAGCATTCAAAAAGCAGTTTGGGCTTAGCCCGTCGGAATATCACGACCAAACAGAAGGAAATTGAAATGATTTTTCGATGCTGACCTGAGCCATAATCCTCCTGCATCAACAAACAAATAATATAAATCATTATGAAAAGTATCCTATTATTCGCAACACTCCTTGGGTGTACCCTCTTGCTACAAGCCCAATCGGCAACCAAAGTGACCCACTCAGATCCCAAAGTGGCCGCCAACATCGAAATGTACACCAAGGTTTGGCATCGCATCGTGAACGAAGGGCGACTCGACCTTATCAATGCTGAGCATTTCACCGAGGACGTACGGATGCACACTGAACCGGAAAACATCGTCGGCATCGAAGCCATGGCTGCTTACTACAAAAACTTCCTGACTGGCTTCTCTGAGATCCAGTTTACCATCAACAACGTGTTCGGGGAAGCTGACCAATTGGCGAAGTACTGGACATTCAAGGGCAAGCATACAGGAGATTTTTTCGGCATCCCTGCAACTGCGAACCGGGTCAACCTGGAAGGTAGTACCATTGCCCGTATGAGTAGCGACGGAAGGATAGCCGAGGAGCGGGATTTCATGGATAACATGGCGCTGTTGGCGCAATTGGGCATCGTATCATCACCAGGGAATGTCGCCGTCGTTGACGGGCTTTACAAGTCATTTGCCATAGGCGATATCCCAAATGCACTGGCGACGATGGATCCCAATATCATCTGAAACGAGGCCGAGGGTTTCCCTTACACCGACCGTAATCCCTATATTGGTCCGCAGGCTGTAATGGATGGCGTGTTTGCCCGCATCGGCGAAGAGTGGGAATACTGGAACCTGACCGACATTCAATTGCACGAGATGTCGAACAATCAGGTGCTATCTACCCTGCGCTACAAGGCAAAGTACAAAAAGAACGGAGTGCAGATTGATGCACAGGTGGTCCATTGGTTTACTTTGAAAGATGGAAAGATCATACGGTTTCAGCAATTTACTGACACCGGGCAGGTAATCCGTGCAATGAACCAATAACGGATTTATAAATTACAGGCAGTCAATGCCCGGCAGGTGTTATTGCTGGCTGGCACCACATTACAATCATAATCTGCCGCCGGAATAAGTATTGACAAATCAGTCATTTAAAAACAATTAAAACACTTTCTTATGAAAAGAGTACTTTTTTTACTTTTTGCAGTTGCATTTATTACAGCCTGCAACATGAATCAACCGGTTCGCTATTTTTCAGCATCTCCTGAAATTGAAATTACCAAATCAACACTTAAACATTACCTTGATGGAAACTGGGAGGCTATGAAATTGCTGTATGCCGATACAGCAAAGGTGATGAACAATGTCTCCAAAGCAAAAGGCGTATCCATTGATGCTGCTATGATAGATTATAAGCGGGATCATGACCTCTTCTCCTCCATGAGGTATATGGCTGAAGAGGATTTTTTCGAAATGACGATCACCGATGAAGCTGAAACCTGGGTAAACTACTGGGGTCTCTGGAAAGGAACCCTGAAAGCAACCGGTGAAGAATTTGAAATACCGGTGCACATCACTCAGCAGTTTATCAATCAAAAGATTGTACTTGAATATGGTTACTGGAACGCCGCTGACATTGCGCTGGCTTTGTACAAGCTGGAAGCCCAATCTGCATAACTTTGAAACTGATCAGGAAAACAGGGATATTCAATCCGGATGGGGAAATTATTCTCCATTCGGGAATCTCTGTTTCATGGAAATCGCTGAGCAATAAAAACGTACCTGAGCTACCTCAGGGAACTCCCCTTGATATTGATGTCACGCTGGACGAAAAAGACCTTCTTTCAGGCGAATATGGAATTGTATGGGCCACCTGGGATATTCGTCAGGCGGAAGTTTTATGCAATGCACTCCTGGCCCAAAGCATTACATCTGCCATCGGAAAGGTGGAATTGGAAGATCAGATCCTTTTGCTCATCAAAATTCATCATACCAGCGATGTTGCTGATGCCATGGATTTTATTTGGAGGAAAGAGGGCGGGCTGAGGTTAAAGCCAGACTGGAGCTACGCTGACGGAGAGCCCAACGAGAGCTTTGAAAAGTGGTTGTATGGTTGACGGTCAATTCTGTGACAGTTAATTAATGGAGGTAATTAGTAAAAGACTTAGAAATAAAAATTTTGCCGAACCATAAAAAATGAAAAACTTTAAGATCCCGCATGTTTTTATTTTCCTTTCGGCCATCATTCTCTTTTCAGGAGTAATGACCTATCTAATTCCCTCCGGACTGTTTGAGCGTGTTATAAAAAAAACAGGAACTGCAGAGCAAACCCTTGTTGTTACAGGAACCTATAAAGAAGTTCCAAAGAATTTTTCCGTACAGGGTGCACTTTTGGGCGAGGATGTGAATGGTTTAGCCTCACCAACCAGTTTGCTTGGTCTTTTTACGGCCATACCCAAAGGCATGAACGAAGCTGCCGTACTGATTTTTTTCGTGCTCATCATCGGCGCAGTGGTAAACATTATCAAACACGCAGGGACGATAGATGTGTTTATCACTATGCTGCTTAAGAAGTTCAGCCATTCCCCCTAAAAACGCTAACTATCTGTCAATCCGAACGAAGTGAGGAATCTCCTACAAGTTTACCCAACAATAATGAATTAAACACTTTGTATTATAAACACAATCAATGAATCAAATACCAGAACCCACGTCACTTACTCCGCAGCTCCCCACAGATCGCATACATTCGCTGGATGTGATGCGGGGCATTGTGCTTTTCGGCATATTGCTGATGAATATTGTCATGTTTGGCTTATACGGATCCTATAATGATCCGACCGTTGCCGGTGGTTCAACGGGGTTTAATCTCTTTTCATGGGCTGCCAACAATATGTTGTTTGAGGGGACCATGCGCGCCTTGTTCTCTCTGCTTTTTGGAGTGGGAATGTATGTGCTGCTCGATCGCCTGGAGAAAAAGGGAGCCGGCATTTCTGCTGCCGACATTTATTTCAGACGATTGCTGTGGTTACTGCTGTTTGGATTGATCCATGGCTATCTGTTGCTGTGGACCGGGGAAATTCTGTATAACTATGCCCTGATGGGGTTCATCGTTTTTGCCTTCAGGAATATGGCTCCTCGTAAGCTGATGATTGTTGCTGCAGTCCTTTTCTCGATCGGCGCTTTATGGAATTATGCGGAGCATAGGAGCAATATACAATTTGTAGGTGCGGCAGAAAAAGCCCGTGTTATCAGGGATGATGGTGGTGAGCTCAGTTTTGAACAAAGGGAAGCCTTGCACAAGTGGGAAACCATGGAGCTCAAGCGGTCTCCGGAATATGTGGAAGCGTTTAATGAGAAAATGCATGGCGGGTATATCAGCCTGGTTGCTCACCTTGCCCCTATAAACATGAAATATGATAAAAAATTTACATACCGCTATGACGTATGGGATATCCTGTCCATGATGTTGCTGGGCATTGCCCTGTTTAAGTGGAATATCCTGTCAGCGAAGAGGTCGTATCGCTTCTACGGTGCCATGGTTGCCCTTGGTTACCTGTTTGGGTTGTCGGTCAATTATTATGAAACGCAACTGATCATGAGTAACGATTTTTCTTTTCTGGCATTTTCCCAGTCATATATCACCTATGACATTGGCAGGATTGGTATGGCTTTAGGCCATATCGGGCTGATCATGATTTTTTGCAAAATCCCTTACGGCAGTTGGCTTAAAAACAGATTTGGCGCTGCTGGTAAAATGGCCCTTACAAATTATATCATGCATTCCGTGATCTGCATGTTCGTTTTTACTGGCGTTGGATTCTCTCTCTTTGGCAAACTGCAGCGTTATGAATTGTTATATGTGGTCTTCTCTATATGGATATTCCAATTAATTATCAGCCCACTATGGCTAAAGTATTATTATTTCGGACCACTTGAGTGGCTTTGGAGAAACCTGAGTTATGGCAAGAGACATCCATTTAGAAAAGGTAAACTTTTGACTGAATGAAGAATTTGAAAAGCCTATAGTTCATGAAAACCCCGGGTCTTACCATTATATAACCATCACCTGAAAATATCCTTCTTTTCACCATATTCATTTTTTACGGAGTGGGACTGGGTTATGGCGGTACCGTTGTGTATGCAGGTGTTTTATTGGTTGCCCTGGTCTTGTTTGGATGGCAGATCATATTCAGCACCTTTTGGCTCGGGTATTTCCGCTTTGGCCCTGTGGAATGGATATGGCGCAAACTAACCTGCGGTAAGCCAGTCAAAATATTGAAGCCTTCTAAAACTGAAGGGATCAAGCTTGAAAAATATTATAGAACAGGTTATTTTTATAGATATTTGCGGTTTTACTTCCATCAGCGAGAAAGAACCACCCGAAACAGTTGTCAAATTACTGAATGACTATTTCGATCTCATGGCCAGGGAAATTATCAGCCAAAATGGTGAGCGGGAACATTGGTTCCTCTACCATAAAAAGATTGTACTTCACTGTTATCGGCGATACTGTTAACACAGCCCAACGCCTGCAAAGTAAGGCAGAACCAGGGCAGGTCATCATCAGTGAAGAAAGTTATGAGCAGTTTAAGCAGTTCTTTAATTGCCGGAAAATCGCGGAATTCAACCTAAAAAACAAACAGAAACCGGTCACTGTGTATGAGGTGATGAATTAGGTTTGTAAAAAATCTGCCTATCCTCTATGGCTTGTTTAAAATTCAAGGCTTGTGCTTAAGAAAGGAAAATTTCTGAAAAAAATAAAAATTTGTACAGCTAACTGAATGAATTTATATAAATTTGTACAGCTAACTAATTGAATTATGATATTTCAACGAACTATTAAACAAAAAATTGAGGAATTTCTCTTCAAAGGAAAAGTGATCATAATCTATGGTGCCCGGCGTGTTGGTAAAACAACACTTTCGAAACAACTGCTCGAATCATACCCGAATTCCAAATACATTAATTGTGAGTTGTTGCAAAACAAAACCGCTTTGGAAACGACCAACAGCGAATTGCTAAAAAATTTTATAGGGGCTTATAAACTTTTGGTCCTTGATGAGGCTCAAAATATTTCGGGAATTGGCTCAATTTTAAAGATCATCACCGATACATTTCCCGACATACAGATCATTGCGACCGGCTCATCCAGCTTTGAACTGGGTAATAAAGTCATGGAGCCTTTAACCGGCCGGTCAAGGGTATTTCATCTCTACCCCTTTTCTCTGGCAGAGATAATGGAAAAACACGATTTCAATGAGACTCGCGCCAACCTGAACAATATCCTCCGGTATGGTATGTACCCCGAAGTGTTTCTGAAGCCGGAAAGAGATGCAATTGAAGAGTTAAACAATATTGCCGGAAATTACCTTTATAAGGATATCCTGCAATACGAGAACCTTAAACGTTCAGATTTACTTATAAATTTGCTCAGGGCTCTTGCTCTTCAGACTGGCAATGAAATATCCCTGAACGAGTTATCAAGACTGCTTGGTGAAAACATGAATACGATTAAACGATACATCGAGCTGCTTGAAAAATCGTTTGTCATTTGCCGCCTTCATTCTTTCAGCAGAAATTTGCGGAAAGAAATCGCCAAAGGACAGAAAATATATTTTATTGACCTTGGGATCAGAAATGCATTGATCCAAAATTTTAATCCTTTGGCGATGCGCAATGATACAGGCGCTTTGTGGGAAAACTTTTGCATCATAGAAAGGATGAAACACAATCACAATACCCGAAGATTCGTCAATACTTATTTCTGGAGAACTTATGATCAGAAGGAAATTGACTATATAGAAGAATCGGGTGGTAAATTAAAAGCCTTTGAATTCAAATTCAATGAAAAAGCCAAAACAAAGCCCCCTGCTGAGTTTCTCGAAAATTATTCGGACAGTAGTTTTCAGGTTATTCATCAGGAGAATTTTTTAAATTTCTTTTTATAGGTTGGTTACAAAATATCCAAAACCAATCTGATTCAATTCATACTAAAGGAAAGCTTCATCAATATCAATAATTGCATCCAATAAAACTTTGATTTTGATCGAAAGTTAACCCACATTGCAGCCCCTGGCCTAAAAAAACAACAAAAACCTGTTAATAACCCTGGTATTTATCAACAATTCGA
>JBLRXC010000062.1:0-15669 GCA_047920975.1 Bacteroidales bacterium
AAAATATATATTTAACGAGTTGTATCAAAGCAAAGATGATTTATTCCTGAAGTTATTTTCTTTGATGATCTTTGAGACTGCCTTGCCAAGCCTGTCATGCCCGGTTTCTTCTTTCAACTTTGATACCGGATTATGATAGACGATTTTTCCCTCATACAGGTAGACAAGTTCGGATGAGATATCATCAAGGTCACTCATGATGTGGGAGGTAATGATCATCAATTTCCCTGACTCTTTGTCGCGTTGGATTTTGCCTTTCAAAATTTCAACAGAGACCGGATCAAGTCCTGCAGTGGGTTCATCAAGGATCAGGATAGGAGGATTGAACATAAAGGCAAGTGCCGCACTCACTTTTTGGCGTGTACCCCCTGAAAGGGTATGCATCTTCTTTCTCAGCATTGAATCAAGCTGAAAAGAGAAGATCAGCTCTTCATCAAAGCCATTGGCCGGCCTCCGGATATTTTTGATCATGTCCAGTAGTTGTCCGATCATCATATTATCCGGATATCGCCCTATCTGCGGCATATAACCAATTTTTTCACGGTATTGCCAGCTTTTTGCAATGCTGTGACCACCCACAATAATTTCACCCGAAGTGGGAATCACCATACCGAGAATCATTTTGATCAGGGTTGTCTTTCCGGATCCGTTCGGTCCAATAAGGGCATAGGATTTCCCCGGCTGAAGCGAAAAAGTGATTTCTTTCACTGCATGGAGCTTACCAAACTTTTTTGATATTTTATTAAGTGTGATCATAGGGCTTCATGCTTGGATAGTCATCCCTTAAATTTTCAGGTGTTACTGCTGGAATTACCTTTTCAGCCCGATCGAGTAAAAAAACAAGAAAGCTGCGCCAAAGCATGATGGCGGGAGGTATTCGTTCAACAATGACAGAGAATAAATTGACCGGATAAAATGGAATATCTCCTATCCCATCCCGGTTCAGGTCATAACCCTGATACTTGTCCCAATAATTCTTTTCAAATTGATTGAGAGCCAGAGAGCTATTGGTTGAAACATCAAATGTATTGGTCATAAAATTGTTAACAGAAAAGTAGTTATCATAGCTGCTGCCCATCAGTTTGATAGCCCAGCCATTGGAGGCAAACAGATTATTTTTAAAAACAGTCCTGCTTGTGCCTTCAATAAAGATCCCCGTTGTATTACCTAAGAACCTGTTCTGAAAAACCTCACTATCCCTGATATCTTTCAGCAACATACCATAGGATGAAGCACCCCAGTTGTGTTCAAAGGTATTGTTGAACATCTTTACGGAATGGGTATACATCACGGCAACGCCTGCACCGTTATCACTGAAATGGTTATCAAGGTATTCTGCATCGTGAGAAAACATAAAATGAAGTCCGTAACGTCTGTTTTGAGAACAAACATTAGATGCCGTGATGGAATTTGTCACAAATTCATAATATATCCCGTCTCTGTGTCCACTGATTGTATTGCCGGCAATGGTTGTGGTGTTGCATTTCCATAAGTGGATCCCATTTCCCAACTCATATTCATGTTCTGCTTTTGATTGTAGTATATTGTTTTCAATCAGGCTGTAATTTGTATTAGACATATGAATTGCAAAAAATGTATCTTCAAAAGCATTGTTTCTGATTACGATGTGATGAGCGTCAAGGCACTTAATGGCTGCAATGTCATGGAGGCTTGACCTTCCGGAATTCCTGAACTGAAATCCTTCAATGGTTACATGGGGTGAAGCTATAGTCATGATCTCGTAACTGTCTTCCCCATCCAAGACGGGAACATTTTCCCCGATCAAAGTTAATGGCTTTTTTATCAGAATGTTGCCCTCATAATAGACACCTTGCCTAACAAGAATAGTATCTCCCGGGTTGGCAATTTCAACAGCTGTCTTTATTGACTGTACAGTGCCTTCCGGTTGAACAATGATTTTCTGAGCGATGACAAGTTGAAGAAACAATAAACAGAGTATGCCAGGCAGTATTAGTTTCATTCAAAAAGCTTTTTCACCCCACTCCATGACAGTTTTTCACCGCCCCAATCTGTATAATATTTCTCCATGAGTGGCTCATCAGAAAAGGCAGCCAAGCCGCTAGCCATTGGGCTTCTGATCTCAATGGAATAGATAAAAAATGCATTGTTTACATCTATCAGTGACTCAGGTTGCCCGAAATCCACCACCAAAAAATGAGCGACATCCTGATCCGCAATAAGGTTTTCCTCCTGAAATGCCAGGAGGCAGTTTACATCATCAAGTTTGTACACCTTACCCTTTTTTGTCACCAATTCAGCTCCAAACTTTGGATCCATGATCACCATTTTGCAATGATCGCAACTGTCATGGCCAAACCGGATAGGTTCCGGTCCCAATGAACATGCCATTACCAGAATGGTCGGGATTAATAAAAAAAACATTGTTTTCATCTCTTTAGTTTTTGAATTTGGGGTTTGTTTTTATAATGTTCAAGACCAAGAACTCCTGCGACGAGCAAACCGGAAACAGCCAGGATAAATCCACCCACGTCCGGTGCAGAATAAGCAATGAAATTCAGCAATTCTTTGGTGCCGATAAGTGGTGGCTGGTAACTCATACCCGGGACTTTGATGGCAGCACTGGGATCAAGGTTGTGTCCATAATCGTAGCCCCACAGATAAAAGTCAACCAATCCGGCAGCTCCCGCCAATACCAGAATAATAAAGAAAGCCCACACCATTCTAATTTTGCCGATGATCGCTGTGATCAATCCAAAACCAATAATTCCTGCAAGGATATACGGCATGATTTTGAATTCCGGGAACATCTCAACTTTGATGTATTTCATACCAATGTAATGGTTCAGTCCATTGATGATATCAATATCTCCTGTAATTTTATGCAGCCATATTTTCATGTGGAGCCATTCAGGATATTGCGGAGCCCACATCTGGATCTGCCAGAAAGGAACAAAAAACACCACAACCATTAAAAGGGAGGCCAAAGCCACCAGGATTCTTGAAACACCTAATATTTTCCTCATAATCGATAAAAATTTCAGGGGAGGGAATCTAAAACTCCCTTCCCTGTCACTTCTAATTTGGTCCGTCCTGGCCGAGCGTGAACGACAGCGGCACATTGCTGTTTGCAGGGGAAACCCTCACATAGCCCTGCATTTCCTGGTGAAGTGCTGAACAAAAATCTGTGCAATAGAAAGGGAAAACCCCTGCCCTGTCAGGCAGCCACTTGAGTGTCTGGGTTGCTCCGGGCATGATCAGGGTTTCTGCATTATTTGCTCCTTTGATGGCAAAACCATGCGGTACATCCCAATCCTGTTCCAGGTTCGTCACATGAAAATAAACTTCGTCACCGACCCTTATTCCCTCAATATTATCAGGAGAGAAATGTGAACGAATAGAGGTCATATAGACATGTACCCTGTTTCCAATCCTTTCGACCCGTGATTGAGATTCGCTTTTGGTGGCATGTGGATGTTGGTTATCTTCAAGTCTGTAGAACTTGACCTGTTTATCCATAATCAATTTAGCAGGAATTGCCTCCGCATAATGCGGTTCACCGATGGTAGGAAAATCCAGCAAGAGTTGCATTTTGTCTCCGGATATATCAAAAAGCTGCGCTGAATGGCAGAGTTCAGGACCTGTCGGCAGATACCTGTCTTTGGTGATCTTATTGTACGCTACCAGGTATTTTCCGTACGGTTTTGCTGTTGGTCCCCCTGGTACCATCAGGTGTCCTACCGAATAAAAAGTAGGCACCCTGTCGAGTACCTGAAGGGTTTTGATATCCCATTTCACTACTTCTGAAGAGACAAACATAGAGGTGTATGCATTTCCTCTTCCATCAAATTCGGTATGCAGGGGACCGAGTCCCGGCCGTTCGACAACTCCATGTAAAACCGACTCATACCTGATCACCGGTAATCCATCGTATTCGCCTTCAAAATCCTTTTCATTGATTGCATTGATCATCTTACTGAAAGAAAAAACCGGGATAAGTGCCGCCAGTTTTCCACTTCCGACGATATATTCTCCGGATGGATCCACATCGCAGCCGTGTGGGGATTTTGGACAGGGCATCAGATAAACGACCTCTTCAAGCTCTTTGATATCCAATTGCAACACTTCATCCAAAATAGTGGATTCGGCTATTTGTGTTTTGTGATCCAGCATATTGTGTGCATATTTTGCTTTCACTTTTTTGCCTTTTCCTGCTGCAATATATTCTTCAGCTTTCTTCCAGTTCACGGCCATAATAAAATCCTTATCACGCTGAGATGCATTCACTTCAAGTAAACTGTAAGCCTGCTCTGTGTTGTAACATGAGAAAAAGAACCACCCATGCGACGGACCTTTACCGGCACGGGCCAAATCGAAATTCACACCCGGGGTTAATAACTGAAATGCGATGGACATATTCCCATTGTCTGCAACGCTGATAAAACTTATAGTTCCCTTAAAATTTTCCTTGTATGTATTGATTGGAACATCACGTTCAAGATCTGTTCCGACAGGAATGGAAAACCTGGAACTGGCAACAACATACTCTGTATTTTCTGTGATAAAAGGAGAAGAGTGGTTGCCTGCACTGTGGGGAATTTCAAGTATTTCAACTGTCTCAAAGGTTGTCAGATCAACACGCGCGACCCTGGGTGTATTGTTTGCATTTCCAAAAACCCATCGTCCGTCATGTTCTCCATTGGTTGTTGAAATTGCAATATGGTGCAGGTCATCCCAGGGAACAAAACCATGAGAAGTATTTAGCATGGGAATAGATTCTTCACTATAACCATAACCATTTTCAGGGTGAACCGAAAAAACCGGCACAATTTTGAATACCCTTCCGGAGGGAAGACCAACTACACTCATCTGGCCATTAAAACCACCGGAAACGATGTTGTAGAATTCATCATACTGGCCCGGCGCAACATATACTTTGGACGCTGCATCGCCTGCGCTCACTGAGCCCGGAGTTTTTGGTCTGCAACCTGTGAAAACACCAAAACCAACGATCAGAAACAGAACTACAATTTGTTTGATCAGCATTTTTTTTCTCATTTTTTTGTATTTTTATGTTAAGGGATTAAAACTTTATCGATTACGTAAACAATTCCATTGGATGCCATGACAGAGCCGAGAACATTGGCTTCATTTACCTGAATATGATCTCCGGAACGGCTCAGTTTTAAATTTTGTCCGTTTACCTGATTCAGGATCATTCCGTCCTGAATAAGATTCTCCCTGATCACACCCACATAGACATGGTACTCAAGGATGTTGATGAGTTGATTTTTATTTTCAGGTTGTAGCAATGACTGCAGTGTTCCTTCAGGTAATTCCTTAAAAGCTGCATCCACCGGAGCAAAAACTGTAAAGGGACCTACATTGCTCAGCACATCCACCAATCCAGCATGGGTTACAGCTGCTACAAGTGTTGTATGGTCAGGTGAACCGACTGCAACCTGAACTACATTTTTTTCAGACAGATCATCCTTAACAGCTGATTGACCTGCAGATGGCACATCAGTTGCCGTGGCAGCACCAGATTGATCCGGGTCACGTTGCCCGCAGGAAACTGCAGTCAGGAAGATAATTAATACTCCCGCAGTGATGAAAGGTAATTTTGTTTTCATTTTATCGTAGTTTTTAAATTAGTTATTCACAGCTTCATCCTTTTTTCCAAGGCGATCAAAGTCATTTTTCCTGAGAAACTCGAGAATATCCCTGGCATCACCTATGGAGACGTTCTGATTCGGCATCCGGGTAAGACACTCTTCAAGCAATTGCTGTGCTACCGGGTCTTCATCGAGCATCACATCAACATTGGTGATCATGTTCATGATCCATTCGGGCCTTCTGCGATTCGTTACACCTTCGAATCCCGGACCCACGACACGCATATCCGTTAATTTGTGGCATGCAGCACATTTCATATCAACAATGGATTGCCCCTTTCTGATCATAGCCTCGTCCAGTGGCTCCGTTAACTCAACCTTTTTGATTTCTCCAACCCCCTTCCCCTCTTTGATGGATTGAGTCATTTTTTGCCCGCCACCTTCCGGCATTGATGTTTTCTGATCGCCCGGGCCACAGGCATGGATTAAAATACCAGCAAGCACAGTTAAAAGGATTTTGTAAGCATTCATCTTTTTAATTTTTAATGTCGACAAAAATACAATATTTTTTTATTCAGTACTTGATTACTTATATCTGTATATATTTTGACAAAACGACAATATTTTCAGATCGAATTCCTAAGGGTATTGACTTATTATATTATTGACAGGAGTAACTTGTGCGCAACCGCACAACTCATAACCGTCAATCCCGAAAAGAATTCCTCACAGACCCGTCCCTGCTTATCAGGTCAACGAGCAGTATTAAAATACTTCCTGTTAACAACACAGTAAAAAAAAGGACGAATTCGTAATAGTAAGGGAGAAAGCCCCATTCAAACCATAAAAACAAACCTTGGATAAAAAGCAGCATTTCTATAACAATGAAAGACGACAAAAATAACCATGAACCCCATCGCCCAGGCAGGGAAGATTTAGAAATGACATTCCTGTCCAGGAGTAAACCAATAATATAGGCTGAAACAGATCCTAACACGGTCAGATGAACAAAACCTACAACAAACTGCCTGATCGTGTAGGATATAACAGCGACCTGAGGCAATACCACTGCAGATTGAATTAAAATTTTCAAAATGAATGAGATGAGTGCCAGAATAAAGAATATCCTGACCAAAGGAGATAGACCTTTTCCATATTCACGCAACAAACTCTTCGTTATACCCATGAAAACAAAAACTGCAGCCAGTTGCACCAAAACCCCTGTCCCATTCATAAAAAACAGTATTTTATGCGGATTCGACCAGGCTACTGATAATGCATAAGTCAGTATACACGAAACAACCAACAGCCAGAAAAACCACATGAAAAGCCTGCGGTTGAAATTGAGTCCTTTCTTTTCGAGTTCATTGTAAAAGATTGCCAAAACAATAAAAGTGAACCACCCGTTGAACTGAAAGTGAAGAAAAAACTGGATTGCCATGTGATAGAATACCAAATTACGGATATTCCCGGTCACGAGGTATACAACGACCCAAACTCCAATTGTGGAAAGTAACATCCATAGCAATGAGGTACGGAGCAATAATTCTGATGGTGATGATTGTCTGGATTTGTCCATCCAAACCAGGACAACAAACAGATAACTTATGAACAGATGAAGCCCGACAAATACTGCCGAGGCAACGCCAAACCCATGAAAGGAAAAGCTGAAGATCATACCGATGACAGAAGCCTGTGTCAACCAGAAAAGTCTTTCGTATATAGCCCTGCTTCTGCTGCTTTTATCAATAAAAGTACTCCAGATAATGCTGTAAATTACTAAATAAAGCCAACCCAGCATTGAAACATGGAAATGGGCATACATCACTTTCCTGAACTCAAGTCCCGGGATTTCATACACATGAGCCACTCTGAGCACTAATCCTAAAAGGGATGCAATGAAAAAATTAATGAATGATATGATGACCCAGTTTTTTTTCATTGCAATTGCGCGCTATCAATTCAAGTCCTCATGCTGAGGATATGTATTTAAAAAATCACGGATAGACGGAAAATCATTGTGGTGCCATTTGTTCAACACGGTCCCATCTTTCAGCAATATCAGTCCCGGGTTTGACCGTATGATGGCTTTCAGCGTAACATCATCCGCAAAATAAAAAATTACATCCAGGTCATGCTTTGTCCTGAATGCTTCAGCTTCTTCGGGCAGACTTGCGGTAGCCACAACAAAAGATATATCGTAGTTCACACATTCATCAATAAATTCCCTGAGATCACCAATCTTCATCCAGTTTGCCTCATCAAGGTTATATGAAACCAGGATAAACTGAAATTCAGGATTCTCAATCACTGATGAATTGTGATTGTTACCATATTCATCGTCAAGGCTCACTTCATGCAAAGGGGGATTAGGATCAACTACCCGCTGGTCCACAAATTCCCATTCAGCCATCCAGTCAGGGTCGTTGTAGGGATAGTCAGGTGACAGGTACTCCCGCACTTCCCCGGTTATAATGTTCCTGTAAGACAGGTAAAATTGTTTGGGTTGCGGATCTTGGTGTACCAGCCTGTTACCAATTTTCCAATCACTAAAATCTATGACAGGTAAATGCCGGATATTATAAATTTCAAACAAGATAAATCCAACCATAATCAGAGCAGCAATTCCCCACTCCAAAACTGGCTTTGTCCAGGGTTTGCTCCTGAATCTTGCAAAAAAGACGATGAAAAACAAGGCATCAATAACCAGGTTTTTGTAAAACGTCTGCCAGTTTGAAATGATCAAAGCATCACCAAAACAACCACAATCGGGAACCGGCTCATACAATGCATCATTGAGCGTAATGATTGTGAAATTTGCCATAACAATACCAACAATCCAAATCGTAGCCCGGATATTTATATTGAATAGAAGGAGGATACCAAGGATAAATTCAAAAGCGTTCAGGAAAACGGAGATAGTCAATGCGTAAGGTTTGGCCCATTCCGTGCCAAAAGCAGTAAAATAATCTTCAATCCGGTATTGGGTTCCCAATGGATCAACTCCTTTGACAAAACCGGAGAAAAGGAAAACGGATGCCATTAATAATCTTGCTGCAGTTACCTGGGGCGCACCAAATGACTTTCTAAAGCAAATAACCAAAACATTCAGCACTAAAACCAGTGATAAAAAAAACAGGTTTAAATTTTCAAAGAGTGTAATCATCCAGGCCGAAATGACCACGGATACAATCAATATCCAGCCGATTAGCTGATCCTTATTCCACATATCCTAAACCAATCACATTATTTGTATTCTTTCAATCATCCTTAACCGGTCGGAAAAATGGCCGTACTTGTATGATATTCCTTAACCCGTTAAACGGAAACCGGCTCGCAAAAATAAACAAATGAGCGAATTTTATGCATTGAATGGCATAATACCAGGAACAGAAACTTCGGATTTTCAACTACCTGTTCAACAATTAACTAATTTTACAGGCTGATCTGATCCAATGGAATTATTAAAAAACAAAGAATTTCTGGCACTCAAAATTGAGTTTAAAAAGAGGGCACTCGACCTTTCCGTGCCAAAGGTGATGGGTATCATCAATCTCACGCCTGATTCATTCTATGATGGTAGAAAAAGGTTGAAAAAAATAGGTTATCTGAATGAGGTTGAAAAAATGATTTCAGAAGGGGCTGATATTATTGATCTGGGGGCTGTTTCAACAAGACCAGGATCAACACAGGTCAGCGAAGAGGAAGAATTGGGGAGACTGCTTGGGCCATTGCAGAAAATCATCAGTAATTTTCCGGAAATACTGATTTCTATAGACACCTACCGGAGTAAAGTTGCCAGGGCTGTGATTGAAGCAGGCGCTCACATGATCAATGATATTTCAGGCGGCACTTTTGATGAGGAGATATTTGACGTGATCAGTGAATTTAAAATCCCTTACATTCTGATGCACATTCAGGGAACACCCCAAACAATGCAGAATAATCCAATATATACGGATGTTGTAGCTGAGGTTAAACTTTTCTTTGAGACAAAGCTGAAAAGATTAAAGGACATTGGAGCAGATAGCAACATTATCCTGGACCCAGGGTTTGGATTTGGAAAAACAACCAAGCATAATTACCAGTTATTGCATGGGCTTAAGCATTTTGCGATCCTTGGACGTCCGCTATTGGTGGGTGTATCCAGAAAATCAATGATCAATAAAGTGCTTAAAACCAGTCCGGGACATGCGCTCAACGGTACCACGGTTATCCATACGCTTGCACTGCTGAATGGTGCAAACATACTCAGGGTTCATGATGTAAATGAGGCCAAAGAAGCCATTCATCTTGTGGCCAAATACAATGATGAACTCAGGTAAACAGCAGGGTTCTTTTCGGTTTATCACCTATTCAAAATTCTTCGGTAAGTTCTTTACTTTGGATATTCAAGCCTGAGATGGTAGATATTCATTAGTTTCTTCTTGAATATACTTTTCACTTTCCTGATATCCCTGAAGGTTATGTCGGCGTTATCAAACTGGTGATTCTCTATCTGGTTATTGATCAAATCTTCTACCAATCTGTCAATGGAATCCTCGTCGGGTTTCTTCAGGCTGCGGGAAGCGGCCTCAACAGCATCAGCCATCATCAGCACCGCTGTCTCCTTTGAGAAGGGTTCAGGTCCCGGATAGGAATAATGGCCTGCATCCACTTCATCGTCCGGGTTCTCCCGTTGTGCTAACTTGTAGAAATATTCTGTTTTCCTGGTCCCATGATGTGTTCTGATGAAATCAATGATCTGCTCCGGGAGCTTATACTTTTTTGCCCGCTCAACACCTTTCATGACATGGTCGACGATTATCCCGGCACTCTCTTCATTGGTCAGATCGTCATGCGGATTGAGTCCTGTTGTTTGATTTTCAACAAAATAGATTGGATCACTGACTTTCCCTATATCATGGTACATAGCACCTGTTCTGACCAAAAGAGGATTACCTCCAATTTCATAGATGGCTTCCTCCGCCAGATTTGCCATTTGGAGTGAATGTTGAAAAGTCCCAGGCGCTTTCAATGCCAGTTCACGCAATAATTTATTGTTGGTGTTCGAGAGTTCAAGCAGGGTCACATTGGTAATCAGACCAAATACCCGTTCAAAAACAAAAATCAGAGGATAAGAGAAAAGAGTCAGGATTGCACTCCCGGCAAACAATCCAAAATACCGGTAATTGAGGTTGTGAAGCGACCCCTCCCTGATGAGGGTCATACCGAGATAAATCACCGTATAGGTAAAGAAGATAACAGTAGAGGTCAGAAAAAACTGCGACCGCCGCTCCAGTCTCACTGTACTAAGTATTGTCACAATACCGGCGAACAATTGCAGAAAAACAAATTCGTAGCTATTCGGTACCAGAAACCCGGTGATAATGATCGTGATCAGATGTGAAAACAAGGCAAGCCTCGAATCAGTGAACACACCTACAACGATTGGTATCAGACAGATAGGAATCAGATACACATAATCAGGATTATATCTCACCACCAGAATTGTACCATATACTGCTACAACAATCAGCAAAAGCAACATGATAAGATATTTGGCCTGGGCAAAAATCTCTTTCCTGAAAAAATATAGAAACAGAAAAAACGAAACTATGGAAACTGCCAGCAAAATGATTTGACCAAGGACAATTCCTGCAAATTTGAAAGACGATCCCAGGCGTGATTCATAATCTATCCGCAGTGACTCAAGCACCTGGTACTTCTCAGGGCTGATCAGCTCTCCGCGTGCTACGATCCGCTCCCCTGCCTGAACAAGCCCCCGACTGGCAGAGATATTCGCAAAAAGGTTCTCTTTTTCCTTTTCTGTGGTCGCTTTGTCAAACTTAACATTCTGAACAAGCAAATTCTCCAGCACCTTGATCACCAAAGCTTTATCTATTCCGGTTTCGGCATCAACCGAATTTCTGATGAACTGATCAGCAGATCGGATGGTAAACATATCGCTCCATTTTTTCTGCCTTATGATATTTCCCCGAATCAGATTCACTTCAAATTCAGGAGGTTTCCCCTCCATGATCGATGCATTTTCAACCACACCAGCTGCCATGATAGAATCATACACCATCAGACTTACCATGAGGCTTTTATTTTTGCTTACCGGATCTTCATTTCCATATTTCGCCTTCCACTCTTGATTAAAAAATGAAATCAGTTTTTCCCTTTGTAATGAAGCGAGTTCATCGTCAACCCGAAAAAAAGGTTGAAGTGCTTCGAGCAATTTCATCTTTTCGGACCCGATCTCCTGATCAGACTTGAGAATGGCAAAATCATAAGGAGCTATCAAATCGTCATGCATCCAGGGCTTACCCTTCATGAACTCATACTGAAAGCGCCCTTCACGGGGAAAGATCATGACCAGAATGATCAGCGCTGCAAGGAAGAGCATAACCTTTGAGATTTCAGGATAGTGATTGCGCAGATAAGAGAAAAACTGTTTCATCATGCCGAATATGAAATGCGAAAATAGTAAATAATGAAAATGATCAGGTAGATTATTCCTGCAACTTCACTGCAGCGCTTTCCATTAGAAAGGCATTCCCGTTCACGAAAAATCTTGGGAGAATATCAGGAACTCCAGCTTAACAGCTAAGAAAAAGCCTTTTCCTAATTGCAAGAACTATTTTTATCTTCCACTATCTTTGCAGCCTTTTAAACAAATTTGTACCGTTTTTGTAGTATCACTAAAAATAGGTCTGTCAACAAGTCTTCCTGGCAGGAGTATCAACAATAAAAAATGTGCTCATTGCAAAAAATAAATAATCTTTCAGAAATTGATACATCTGCAATTAACCAGGGCAGGATAAAACTGTTTTTAAGTAATCACAAGCTTTACATTGTTACTTAAAGCACTTTATATCGCCCTTGGCAGTATCTCGCTGGGATTAGGTGTGCTTGGCATTTTCTTACCCGGGTTGCCAACAACTCCGTTCCTGCTGCTGACAACCTGGCTATATGCGAAAAGCTCGCGACGGCTGCATCAGTATATCGTCAACCACAAATGGTTTGGTCCGTACATCAAAAACTTCTCAAAAGGGATCAGCGTCAGAGTCAAAATTCGTTCCATCATGATGATGTGGGGAATGATAGCGCTTTCAGCATATGTCTTTATTGAAAATCCCCGTGCACGAATCATTCTGTTCGGAGTTGGTGTGATTGGGATGATAGTGATGATAATGCTTCCGGGTCCCAAACCTGAGGAATAGCAGGGGAGGTTTTTTTAACATATCATCGTAGAAATTTCTGCATGCTTCCAATAACAGCCGAGCTTATCTGCACTTCTATATCCCCCGGTCTTGCACATTCATGATACCATTTATTCTGATGATAATAAAGTCTTGATGGAAAATGACTTATTATGGTGTTTTGACTAAGCTTCCGTAATAATCCGAATATTGTTTAACCTTTCCCGGACGAAGGCGATAAATGCAACAATGGTGATAATTGTACTACTTTTGAAGCATTGAAAGTTAGTTTTGATTCACGATCATGAAATAATCTCAATAGTGATGCACACTAGACTTTTAAACCAATTGGCTGTTCTTATTTTGTTATTTGTTACCGTTACCTCTTTTCCACAGCAGCAATCGAATCGCTGGAAAACAGTTCAACGATCATTGTAAAATTTAATTAGTCAGCTAATCCCTGTGATTATGAAAAGAACTTTACTGATCAGCATCATCTTACACGCTTTGGACTTAATCATTTTCTCCCAAACTTATCAGATCCTGTCTCCAAATGATTAGATCAGGGTCAACATTCAAATTGATGACAATATCAATTGGTCATTAAAATATGGTGATACGCTTCTGGTAGAGGCCGGATTGCTTTCATTTGTAATCAACGACGATAATCTTCTGAAACCAGGAATCAGACCTGTCATTGAGTTAAGATCAGGTAAAACTGAAATCATTGAAAATCCGGTTCCAGCAAAATTCAGAAACCTGCAGGTTACCTGGAACCAGATGGAGCTCAGTTTTGAAAACAACCTGGTCCTGGAATTCAGAGTTTATAATGAAGGATTTGCATACCGTTATATCCTAAAGGAAGAAAAAGAGATTACAGTGAATGAAGAGCAACTGGTCCTGACTTTCCCGGATCACTGCAGAATTCTTTTTCCCAGGGAGGATAAATTACAATCTCACTACGAGCGGATGTACCTCGATACCAAACTGATGAATCTGGATGCAAACAGTTTTGCCTCTCTCCCACTGCTGGTTCAGACGAAAGAGGGTATCAACATATTGATCACTGATGCTGATCTGTACGATTATCCCTGCATGTTTCTTCAAAAAGCAGATGATAATTCGTTGCATTCATTGTTTCCCAAGGCAATCCTTGAGACCCGATCTGCCGATCGTGGATCCGACAGGAATGAAGTAATCACAAAAGAAGCGTCATTTATTGCCAAAACTTTCGGAAACCGCACTTTCCCATGGAGAGTATTTATAATTGCAAAGCATGATAAGGAATTACTTGAGAACCAACTTGTTTACAACCTTTCAAGGCAGAATCAACTGAACTTTGATTGGGTTAAACCAGGCAAAGTCGCCTGGGACTGGTGGAATGACAACAATATACATGGGGTTGACTTCCAATCAGGGATCAACACTGAAACATACCGTTATTATATCGACTTTGCCGCCGATTACGGACTTGAATATATCATCCTCGACGAGGGATGGTCAAAAACGACGCTTCATCTGCTTGAAAGCAACCCTGCATTGGATATTCAGGAACTGGTCGACTACGCTAAAATCAAAAATGTGGGAGTAATCCTGTGGGTGCTGTGGAAGCCTTTTTACGAAAATATGGAACGTGTTCTCAACCGGGTTGAACAATGGGGAATAGCCGGGATCAAGGTCGATTTCATGCAGCGTGCCGACCAGCAAATGGTGAATATATATGAAGAAATAGCAATCAAGGCGGCTGAACATAAAATGCTCGTTGATTTCCATGGGGCATTCAAACCATCCGGATTGAGCCGTGCATACCCTAACGTACTGACATATGAAGGTGTTAAAGGACTTGAAAATACAAAGTGGAGCTATCTGATAACCCCCGCCCATAACCTTACGCTTCCTTTCACCCGCATGGTTGCAGGTCCGATGGATTACACACCGGGAGCCATGATCAACAAGCAGAAAGAAAATTTTGCTATCTCCTGGAACCAGCCGATGAGTATGGGAACAAGGGCACACCAGGTAGCTTTGTTTGTCGTTTTTGAAAGTCCCTTGCAAATGCTGTCAGATAATCCATCGAACTACAGGAAGGAAGATGGATGTACGCGGTTCATTTCTCAAATCCCAACGGTTTGGGATCACACCATTGCAATTGATGGAAGGGTTGGCGAGTACCTTGTGATAGCGAGAAAGCACCGCGCTAATTGGTACGTAGCAGCTCTTACTGACTGGGCGGAGCGAACATTTGAAATTGACCTGGATTTTCTTGATGACGGTATCTGGGATGTTGAAATTTTGCAGGATGGAGTGAATGCAAACAAACATGCAGAAGACTACAAATCATTATCCACTCAATTAAAAAATACCGATCGTTTGAAAATTGAAATGGCCAAAGGAGGCGGCTATACAGCAGTATTCACTCCTTGCAGATAGTGTTCTGGTTTTCAACCGGCAAGCTTACAATATCTCAAAATGTGAAACCCAGGTGTAAACCAAAACTTAGATGGAGGTCGTGTGCGGCATAGGCAAATTCGATGGCAGGTCCAATACAGATACGCCCTAATTCAAATTCATAGTAAGTTTCGAGATGCAACGCCAGCCGGCGTTCATTCAGATGCTCATCTTCGAACATGATGCCCGGGGAAAAACTGAACGACCACCTGTCGATGGGCACGAAGCTTATGATAGGTCCTATTGTGTTGTGTTTATGTTCATCAAAAATCCTTTCATACCCCACTCCGAGTCCAAACCTTGAATGCTTGATATGGCGGATATAATGCAGGTGGAGTCCGTAAGCAAAGTCACCCTCATTGATTAAATAGACAAGCGAATTGGCCAAACCTAATTCATTACCTGAATGCTTGTGGTCATGGTGGTGATCGCCATGGTCT
>JBLRXC010000063.1:0-15618 GCA_047920975.1 Bacteroidales bacterium
CCAGCATCCCGAGGGCAAGAATTAAAGAGAAGAGAACGATCATGTTGATCTGGAAGTTGAGTAAACCCAATATCATGAACGAAAGAAACATAGAGGTGGGAATGGCCAGTCCGACAAACAAGGCATTCCTTATTCCGAGGAAAAAGTAGAGCACCAGCAATACAAAAATCACTCCCATGACAATGCTGTTTTCGAGGTTGCTCAACTGCTTTTTGACCATGTCGGACTGATCGTTGGTGATCGTCACATTCAGGTTACCGGGCAAGATCTCTGACTTCTGCGCCTGCTCCAGAATTTCAAAAATCCTGCGGGTAGCGTTCAGCAGGTTTTCACCTCCTTTTTTAATGACCTGGAGAGTCACCACATTCTGCTGGTCGAGTCTGGCATAACTGTCCGGGTCCTGGAATCCGTATATGACTTCAGCGAGGTCTCTCAGGTAAACGATCTCCTGGTCTTCACTCTTCACGATGATGTTTTCCATCTCCCGAACTTCATCAAACTCTCCAATCACACGCAACGACCGGCGGGTTCCGTCAACGCGCAGATCTCCTCCGGAGATCGAGACATTTTCAGCCTTGATGGCATTTTCAATATCATCAAAATTGAGTTCCAAAGCATCAAGTTTCAATGGATTGACGTTGATCTTCACCTCCCGCTCATTGATTCCAGATAGTTCAACTTTTGAGATCTCATATACACTTTCGATCTCATCTTCCAAATATTCAGCGAATGACTTCAACTCGTCCACGCTGTAATCCCCCGAAAGATTGATGTTGATGATGGGAAACTCTGAAAAGTCAATGTCGGTGATCATGGGATCCTCCAAAAGATCGTTGGGCAGGTTCCGTTTTGATTTATCCACTGCGTCTCTGACCTCCTGCAATGCCTGGTTTATTTCCGTCCCGGTCGTGAATTCAATGAAAATGACCGAAACATCCTGCAGTGAATTGGAAGTGATAGTTTTAATCCCCCTGATCGATTCAACTTCCTTTTCAATCGGGCGGGTAATCAGGTTCTCAATATCAATCGGAGGGTTACCGTTGTATATCGTCTGAACCATTACAGTAGGAATGTAAATGTCAGGGAACAGTTCTTTAGGGAGAGACCTGTAACTATATATTCCAAATGCGATAAGAACTACCAGCAGGAGGAAAACCGTATTTTTATTCTTTAGTGCGAGGCTGGTCAGTCCAAAATCTCTTTTGATGACGCCCCGGGTACTATCTTGACTTTCCATGTATGTTTTGTATCAGGTTAATCGACAATATTGACCTTTGTCCCGTTGGAAATTTGATTATAACCCTGTACCACAACCAGATCACCTGGCGCAAGACCTTTGGTGATCATGGTTTGGCTGTGATAAGACCTGCCTGTCTCCACATAGATTTTTTCTGCGGTCTGATCACCCGGACTGACAGCAAAGAGGTAATCACCTTTCATATCCTGCTTGATGACAATTGAGGGAACCAGCAGAGCCTGATCTGCAGAATAATCGTTGATCCTGATTTTGGCTAGAACATTTGGTTTAATCTGCTCATTCACATTTTTGATCCGCAACTGTACCCTGAATGTCCGGTTTGCCGGCTTGATGACATTTCCCACCAGATAAACCGGTACTTGCATTGAAATACCGGGGTAAGAAGGAAATTCTACCAGCACCATTTCACCTTTCCGGATATGGGTTATGAATGCCTCAGAAACATCAGCATTCACATAAAGGTCATCCAGGTTGATCAGCTGTATGATCTGAACGCCCGGGACTGCCAGTTCGCCTTTTTTCACCCAGACCTCATCAACGATACCATCAATAGGTGCCCGTATTTCGGACATTTCCAACTGGGCCCGGAGTGTTTCGAGCCTGCTCTCCAGCGATTCGACATTGTTTTTTGCCTGCAGGTAACCGACCTCAGAACCGATGTTTTTATCCCACAACTGCTTTTGCCGTTCATAAATGGTTCTGGCCAGTTCAAGACTGGTTTCAACCTCTTTGATGGAACTTTCGATGACATTGCTGCTGATGGTGGCGAGCAGGTCACCTTTCATGACCCTTTGCCCGTCTTTCACATAGATGCCGCTTATAGTCCCGTTGATTTCAGGGCTGATGAAGGCCGATTGCACTGCCTCCACCACACCGCTAACCTCAATGTAGTGCCTGAATGGCTCAGGTTCAACTTTCAGTACAGCCACCGGTACTGTTGAAGTAGTCCCTTCCAGCATGGCCAGTTCTACCTCCAACCCTGCAATTTTTTTATTCAGATCAACAATCTCATTTTTATATTGCGAGATTTGTCTGACAACATCCTCCCTTTTATCCTGCTCATTCACTTTACCTGCACATGAAGCCAGGAGTAAAACCATTCCCGAAAAAATCAGTTTATTCATTTCTATTTGCTTTTATTCTGTTTTTTTATCTCAATCAGTTCAATGGCGTAAATCAGGGTTGTTCCGGCCGGTATCACCTGGGCAAAGGGTTTATCGCCATAAGCCAGATGAGGAGGGATATACAGTTCAAAAATGGACCCTGTATTCATTAAAAGAACGCCTTCCGATAAACCAGGAATTACCGCACCGGGTTTGAAACCTGACGGACCCCGGTCGTATGACATATCAAAAACCGATCGGTCAATGAACATGGCCCGGTAATGGACAAAAACGCTGTCCTGGAGTCCGGGCTTTGGACCTGATCCACTTTTCAGTATTTTATATTGCAGGCCACTGGGGAGTTCAACCACACCTTCCTCCCTCAGGTTTTCTTCCATAAAGGTTTTTCCCTCTTCCTTGTTTTTTTCAAGCAGCTCCATGGCTTCTTCTTCCAGCCGGTTTGCAAGGATCTGATTGAAATCATCGATGATCTGCTCTTTATCGTCTTCGGAAAGGAGGCTTTTACCGCTCAATCCATCGGCCAGTCCTTTGAAGATGGCGTCAGGGTTCACATCAATCTGTTCCTCCCGGATACCTCCGCCATAGTCCAGCCCAATGATATAGCTTACAGTATCCATATAGGTCTCGATCTTTATCTTGTCCGTTTTGATGCCAGATGATGTGCAACCTGAAATACCAGCCAGTATCATCATCAATACAAATATGTGGATCTTTTTTTTCATATCGCTGTTACATGTCTCCTCTGGCGAGTTCCCGTTCAAGTTCCGACTTGAGTACCAGTAGATCAAGCATGGAAGTCAGGTATTCAATCTGTGCCGAAAGGAATTGATTATAGGTTTGCGACAGGTCAAGACTCGAAGAGATGCCCATCAGGTATTTGACTTCTGTTTTCTGAAAAATGTTCTGTGCATTGCGTGAACTCAGTTTTTTGGTCTGGTATACCCTGTATGCATTCTGAAACTCTGCATTCACAGCACTATACCTGAGTGACAGGCCTTGTTTTAACTGATCCTCAGCGATCTTTACCTTTTCAAATTCAAGTTTTGCCTGCTGCACCCTATGCTGCCTGTAACCACTGCTGAATATCGGCACATCCATCTGGACCCCAACCATTTGACTTGTAAACCATTTTTCATTACCTTCAAAAAAGTTAAATGTATTTCGCATGGCATTCTGGCCATAAGAATAATATGCATTGATAACCGGATAGTACTCTGATCTTCTCAGATCAACATTGAGCAGTGAAAGCTGCTTCTGGCGTTGAAGTAGCTGATAATCAATGTGCCGTTCATAAACAAATTCAGGTTGGGCTAACATACTTTTTTCGAGTTCAGATATCAAATCCTGCGATTTCTCAGTTACCTCTATATTGATTTCATCCCCGACGCCCATCTGGTATTTTAGCGTATTGACGGCAATCTCCAGCTGACTCTCGATATTCAGCAGGGTGGCCTGCATGGTGTTGATAACAATTTCCAACTGATCCACATCCGTATCTTCAAGAAACCCGGCTTTATACAACTCCCTGGTTTCGTAGAGCATTTGGTTAAGGCTTTGCAGTGTGCTGTCAAAGAGTGTCTTGCTATCATTGAGGATCACAACTGTATAGTAAGGCTGATCAATGGCAGTTTTGACATCAATTTCAGCCTTTTTTCGGGAGGTCTCCCTAAGTTTCAGAAATGCCTGGGCAGCTTGCAAACCCACCATGAACTGACCGTTGAAAATCATTTGACTGACCCCTGCACTCCAGTTGGCGTTATGGCGTGTGCCAAACTGCAGCTCAGCAAATTCTCCTTCTTCCAGTCCGAAAAATTCACCCGGGATAAGTTGAGTGGGCAGTTCAATGTTGTTTGTGTAGTTCACCATCCCTTTCACCTGCGGAAGGCCTGTCGAAATATTTTCTTTCACTCTTTTTCTGGCTATTTCAATGTCAGTATCAGCCAGTTTGATATCGAAATTATTTTCCATGGCATAAGCACGGGCTTCCTGAAGCGAAACACGCATCACCTCCTGAGCCGTGGTCATGCTCCCGGATATCAGGATTACTCCTGTCAGCAACCAACATAAATTCTTAAAATAGCTCATCATTCCTTTTTATACTGTAAATACCAGATTCTCTTTCTGTTTCTCAAAGTAGGCTATCCCTTTTTTATTGGAAATACCCCTGATATGGTTCTCGAACATCACTCTGAAGACTTCCGGAAAAGAGACACCTGCAGATTCCTGAGCACTCAGCAGGTGAAATTCTTCAATCTTCTTGAAATAGAGATGCGCAACAATTTCCAGGTTGAGGTCCTGCCTGTAGAACCCCTCTTTTATACCGTTTTCGAGATTCCGGACGATTGTCTTAACCACCAGTTCTTTTTTTAATGATATATAGTGTTCATAAGCTTCAGGATACCATGTTCTGAACTCAACAATCACCGCCGGATTGATATGCACATGTGTTTCACAGGTAACCTTACTCATTTCGAGCAGAAAATCAATCGCATTCAGCTCTTTTTGCTCCAGTTCCCGAATTCTTTCCCTGATCAGGCTATGCATATGTTGATTCAATTCTGTCAACAAATGTGATTTGTTCCCGAAGTAGCGGTAGAGCGTTTTTTTTGAAATCCCAAGCCTGCGGCAAAGTTCTTCCATCGAGATTTTTTTGATCCCTTCCGCAATAAAGATGTTATAGGAGCCTTCTAAAATTTGCCGCTGTTTTTCTTCCATGATTAATTACCAACCCGGAGTTTGTTTAATCGCGGGCAAAACTAAACAAAGGAAACGAATAATTGTTAATTCGTTTCCTGATTTTTTTTAAAGGTAAATTGCATTCAGACAGGTGGTCGGAATTACAATCACTTTCGGGATTTCTGGCCGGCATTCTTGTTGCATACCGGCTTATCAACTGTTAAAATAAGTCTGAGCGATGAATCCTTTGTAATATATAACCAGGCCCAGTTGATGAATATCATTAGTTTGTTGCGAACACTCAAAATGAGCATTAGATGAAGTGACATCCATATAAACCAGGCAGGGTATCCCTTAAGCCGTGCAAAGGGAAAATCTACCACTGCCTTATTGCGCCCAATGGTAGCCATTGAGCCCAGATTCAAGTATTCATAGTCAGAAGTCTTCTTCCCTCTTGCTATCAACCTGAGGTTCTTTGCTAAATTTTTCCCCTGATTGATTGCCACATTTGCCACCTGGGGATATCCGTCTGGATATTTGGGTGTTTCCATATATGCAACGTCACCTATTGCAAAAACATTTACGCAGCCGGCAACTCTGTTGATCCTGTCCACCCTAATCCGGTTACCTGCGGCAAGAGTGCCAGGCGGTATACCCTCCAAAGTGTTACCGGTTACACCTGCAGTCCAGATAACCGTTTTTGTGCTGATGCTGTCGCCATTGTTCAGGGTAAGTTTATTTCCGTCATAACTGGTCACAAATTTTTCAGTCAGGAGATGCACTCCCATGTTCTGCAAGTATTTCCCGGAGGCTTTTTGTGCTTATTTTGTTCTGTCCGGGATTTATCCGGGTTACTTCAGCTAACCTGATCTGCACATTTTTTTTATTTCTAAAGATGTGGCGCAAGGGAAATGAGATGTTCGACGCTTCGATTTGTGACGTGGCCACCTGGTAAAACAACGGTTGAAACTGGTGGTGGTTTATTTTATCAATCAGTAATACATCAAACAGTTTGCCGTCCAGTTTCCTGACGAGGTTAATTCCGGCAAAACCGCCACCAATGACTATGACTTTGAGTTTTTGATCCATGATCGAAACAACCTACATATATGTAATCTAAAAGTAAAACAATATTCTGTGCCATCTGGAACCAAATCACCGGATTTCAATATGTCATTGACTAACACAGTAGTTAATCATTCGTTCAAGGGTTAATATCGCAGAAAGTTCAAAGACATGGTATGAGAGTCTGCATTTGTATGAAGGTGGCAGGAATAAATAGTTTTATTTTCATCCTGCGGTCTCTGATCAATGTCCTGCATGACCTCCGTTACCATGTTCCAGTATATCATGAATGGCTTCAATGGTATGCGTGTAATTAACATATGCCGCGACATATTCTCTGCCTTTTTCCACCGATTCATTTTTTACCTTGCTGAGTGCCGCCACCTCATCATATTTCTCCCTGAGTACCCGTCCGAGATGGTGATTCAATAACCCAAGAAGATGGTCAATGTCTTCATTCTCAATGGCCTGGTCACTCAGCTGGATGATCTTCTTTGTTGTCCCTTCGGGTTTCAGCCCCGTATAAGGTGCTCCTTCCGTTTCACGGTGCAGGCGTACAAGTGTTTCCAGGAAGTACCTTTCCACGATGGCATATATTTCCTGATCACCGTTTCTTAAATCATACGTTTTGCTGAACAGTGCAGTGATTTCCTGTTCCTGCTCACTGGAAACCCACTTCAGAACCAGACCGATATTGTTTGTTTCCAGAGCTGTTTTGGCATCCAGAATTACCGGCCCGTCATATGAATCACAATGGGCAAATGTGCTGTTTCCCGTCATGAGCATAACAGATACCAGGAACAACACCGCTGTAAGTTTCAATTTTTGTAACATAACATACCTCCTTTTAAATAGTTTATATAAATTTTAATGATCCGGCACAAAAATAGAGTGCTGATCAGGACTGTGCGACCTGATTCAGAAAGTAGTACCTCTTTTATCAGGAAATAATTTAATATTTTCGGGGTAAATCTCTGAGGTTATTCATAAGACAGGTACCGGCAGGTCAAAATTGTTTTTTAAATTCACCCGGGGTTGATCCGGTAAACTTTTTAAATACCCGGTTAAATGCAGATTTGGTATTGAAGCCGCTCTCAAAAGCAATGCCCAGTAAAGACAGATAGCCGGATGCAGGATCGGAAATCCTCCTTTTTACCTCTTCAACCCTGAACTTGTTGATAAAATCAAAAAAATTCTGTCCAAACCGTTCATTGATGATCCGAGAGAGGTGATAACCCGGGATCTGCAATCGATCTGCCAGCTCTTGCAATGTAAGGTCAGCATCCAGGTAAGGTTTTTCTTCATTCATGTAGCGTTTTATCTTTTCTGTATACAGTTCCGCATCAGCCTCAGTCAAGGTGGATCCTGAATATTTTTCTTTCGGTCCGGTTATGTATCCAATTTTGCGGTCAGGAAACTGAATGAAAATCTCTTTTTGTTTCAGTCCATAATAACCGATCAGGATGATAAAAACAGACAAGGATAGAAAGATCCCATGTGTACAGAACAACCGGTCGAATAAATGAAATATGTGATGGACAGTAGCAATTACCATCAATATTGTCCACAGGGCACCAAAAGAATAAACCAGTTTACGCAACCAGTTGAGGTTCACATCTTCAGATGTGGAAAAATTATTGAAAATATTAATATCCAATTTCTTAAATAACCTGATGGAGGCCATAAAATAGACAGGGCCTGACAACACAGTGAGCGCCAGAAAAAAATTAAACAACAGAGCCGGTTCCTGGCCGCTTTCAGCATGATCAAGGCTTACAAATCCAAATGTCCCGGGTAACCAGAAAGCCATTAGTATGTATGCATTGAAAAGTATGAATGGAATGAAATGGAACATGTTCCTGTACCGGAGTTTAAACTGATGATCCACCAGCGCGGAAAGGTACAAATAGAGGAAAGGGCCATGCAGCAACAACAACGAAATAAAGTTGGCAGAAAGAAACTGAAAGTGAGTGAACAATCTATTGTGCGACAGTGCATAAATGCCTGTATAAATTCCCAGGTATACCAGCCAGTATAAGAGTATTTTATCATGCAATGCCTTTTTTTTCTGCAAGATCAAAAAGGTAAAGAATAATGCATTGAAGGATGCTATCAGAAAAATAGTTGTCATCATTTAGCCCTTGGTGAAAGCTTTATTATTTTCTCTGGTTAAAAGTAAGATATTTAATGTCTGACTCAGATTCCAAATAATTGAAATTTGGAGAAGTATTCATGATTGTTTAACCATACCGAACCTATACTCTTTTGGTACATTTTAATGGATTTTACGATAAATGGGATCTCTTGTCCCACGTAAGTTTTTAATCCATGAAATCATTCTCAACTGTGGTTTCGACTGCGCTCAACCACCGGCATTTCTCCGTCATTCAATTTTCACCCTGATCCCTTCCGAATGGCTTGCAAATTCAGGGGCATACATGCATTGTATGGTAGTAATCCCGTTGGAGAAATCGCCTTTTTGTGAGACGATCAGCGGGTACTCAAACACATAAGTCCCTTTCCGGAGGTGATCGAAAAAGAAATTGGTGGAGGCATCGAGCGTGGATTCGTAATAGCCAAGTCCTCCCCGGTACCGGTACCCCGAGAGGACATTGACCGGTTCAAAAGCCGCAGCCCGCATATCTTTCATGTGAACATATTCCATATCGCGGTCAACGCGTAACTCAATTCTCACTGTCACCTTGTCGCCCACTTTCAGTTTACGGGTTTCAGTCACCGGCTCAATGACCGGGCCGGCGGGGGTGTTCCGTTCAACAAACAACTCCTTTTTCAGGTTCAGGGGTGTTTTGTGCGGAGTGATTTTGTCGAGGTCTTCAAAGTACTGCCAGTAAACAGCACCCCAGGCAATGTGATGGTTGGGATTGGTAACATTGATCTCTCCCATTTCCGGTTGAATGTCTGGTCCGCTCCAGGAAGTTCTGAAATAGCCGGTGCCGGCTTCCACCCGGGTATCTTCCCTTGCGAACGGATCAACCATATGTTTCCCAAGCTGAATGGTGGCCAGTTGGTCGGAGGCCAGCCAGTCATCTCCACGGAGAAGAAGCGCATAAACGGCTTCAGCAGTAGCACGGGTGGTTTTCCAGTCCTGTGTCTGCTTTTGTTTGAGCAGCCAGATCTTCATCTCTTCCACTGATTTGCTGTCGGCAGCAATCTTACCGAAAGCTTCGATCAGCAGCGCCTGGGTCTCAACAGGAGCTTCGTACCAGAAGAAACCGGAGCGCATATTCCTGAAATACATGCCCATCTCATCCGAATGAAGTGCATGTTCCTTTATGGAGGCCATGATCTGTGCCGGAAGCGACTTTACACCCATGTGATGCAGAGCAATGGCAATCAACCCTTTCATGTAAATATCGTGTTTCACCCAGTGTTTTTTAGCCTGTTCAGTGAAGTAGTTATAGGCTTCGGTGGTCGCATGCCCGATGGTGGCATCCGAAAGGAAATAGCTGCGTGCAAAGAGGTATTGCGTAGCCATGTGGCTCAGATGGTCTTCCTCCATTTTAACGGATGGAACCTGTTTCAATCTTTCATACTCGGTCACGATCTCCTGGTCGATGTACCGGATGGCATTGATCAGCATTTGCCGGGTCTGTTCATCCTTCATCGGATCGGTGGCTCCCAGGTCTCTCATCCTTCCGAACCCAAGGACGATCTGTTGGGTGATGTGCCGGTCGTCACGCATTCCCTTGAACCAAGGCCATCCACCGCCAGGTGATTGCTGCTGCCGCAGGTTCCGGAGAGCATCCTTCATCTCAAGTTCCATCCTGTTCACGTCAAACAGCAAAGCAATGCGCTGTTTTCGTTCGGTCTCCGACCGCGCATCCATCACCCAGGGTGTTTCGCTGAGGATAAGGCTTTTAAGCTCTTCATTCTTTTCGAGGTTCGACAGCAGCGCATCCGGCGAGAAGTTTTTCCAGACTTCATATACCTGCTTTATTTTTGGATTGCTTTTCACGATGTGCCTGGCCAGACTGTTGGCATAGAGCCTGTGAAATATGGCATCGGCCGATTCATGGTTCTTCTCCATCAGGTACGGCAGCGCCTGAACTGCATACCATGCCGGGTTCGAGGAGAACTCGAGGGTCAGTTTGTGATGATGCAGTGTTCCTGTTTTGGATGCATTTACTAGTTTGTCAAGCCTGAACTTTTTCGTTTCATTCCCTCTCAAGGGCAGCGGCAGCGGCTCGGTGACCAGCATCCGGTTGGTGAGAACCGGTAACGGTTTTTCTTCTCCATCAGAGAAACCGGGAGCTGATGCAATGATACGGTATGAGATCACATCAAACTTATCAGGTATTCCGATCTCCCAGGTTATATCGGTACTTAGTCCTTTCTGAACCGTAAACCGCCGGGATTCGTTATTTTTCAGCAGATCCTGACTGATCTCTTTCATGGTAGCGGTGTGGAAAAACTGTAATTCCGCCTTCCCTGAAAGGTCACTTTCTGAAAGATTCACCACTTTGGCAGCGAAGACCATTTGATCGCCCTGCCTGTAAAAACGGGGTGCATTGGGAACCACCATCAGCTCTTTTTGCGTGACAATATCCTTCTCGAATCCACCGGTTTTCAAATCTTTTGTATGGGCCAGTCCCCTGAATTTCCATTGGGTGAGCGATTCCGGTACTTCAAACGAGATCACCACCGCGCCTTTTTCGTCGGTATGCAGTTTAGGGTAGAAGAAAGCTGTTTCGCGAAAGTCGCGCCTGATTTGAAATATACCTGTGGTTTCTTCGGGGGGAGCAGGTTTGTCTTTGTCTGTGCCGGGTGCCACTGCCGGATCATCCTGAGTTGCCGGTTGTCCTTCAGCCATTTGCATATCATCCATAACCATTCCGGGCATGGCCTCCATCGCTGTCGTCATGCCTTCCCGCTGCATTCCCTTGTGCAAATAAGGGTGTCCTCCCCAGTAATTGAATCCAAACCAGTTCAACTGGTCATATGCTCTGAAAACTGGTTGAGGGTAAGAGGTTGGTGTTGGTGCCGAAAAGGTACTCATGACGCTGTTGAAGGCGAGGTTGGTGCTCCATGGGCGGTTACCGTAAAGTGTTGGATAGAGATTGAATATCCAATCCACGGAGGCGAAGGCATCCAGTGATGCATCATACATGGAGGCAAGCAGTTCGGCTGCGATCAGTTCACCTTTCTTCCCTCTGATCTGAAGCCGCCACTCCTCTTTCTGGCCAGGCGTCAGTTTATTCCTGAAGGTCTGGAATTCAAAATCAAGGGCCTTGTTGGTATAAGGAACCTCAATGCGGATGGTGTTGCTGAAAACCCGGTTATGTTTGACAAAATAAAGGTTCACAGAAAAACCTCCACGATGTTCTTCCTTCACCGGCACTTCAAGAAGCCTCTGTTCATCATTCAACCTGAACCACTCGGTACTGATGATTTCATGATCTCGCACCGTTTCCATTAATATGTTTACATTTTTTTCCCTTGTGCCGATCAGAAAAACAGCTTTTTCGCCAGGCTCGCATTTGCTTTTGATCATATGCATCCATTCCGTTTCATTGACCGGTATTTTTTTGGCATCGGTTGTAAACAGTATAAAATATTGCGTCTCCTCCACCTTTTCTCCAAAATCATCAGTCGTTCGATAGGTCACGGAATATCTTCCTGCTTCCCAATTTTTGACATTCTCCAGACTGACTATGGTGTCGGATCCGGTATCTATCTTCCTTTCCAAAACAACCGATTTCACCTTCAGCTTATCCGGCCGGTTTCCATCTTTCAGCTCGTCAACCGGAAAAGCATTCTGGTAATCCTTTTCTGAGATCACATCCATATCTGTCAAACCCCAGTACTTTTCCCTTGTCAAGCGTTTTGGTTCTTCCAGGAGGCTGATGATCAGGGTGCCGGTAGATTTAACCGGCCTGCCATTGAGGTTGGTTGTTGTGAGGCTGAACTTGCTAAACTCAGCCTGGTTTTCGGCATCCCGGATGCCAATCTGCACACTGAGTGCTGTCTGGCTGACATTCACCGAAGTACTTGACGATTGGGTTTCTCCGTTGATGTCTGTCACATCGGCATAAATGGTATAATTGAAGATAGGCTTGAATCTTTGCGGGGTTTTGTGGTCGGGAATTGCCGTGAAGTCTATCAGAAAGGAGCCGTTTTCATCGGTCTGGATTGTTCCGTTGGTGATTTCCATGGCCGATTGCGGGGGAAAAATGTCGTAATAGAAAAACCTCCACGGGAACCGGGTTTCGCGAACTACCCGGTAGCTGACGGTGGCGCCGGTGATGTTGTTTCCTGCATAGGCTTTGGCATTTCCACGGATGGTCACCTTTTCAGAAAGACGGTAACTTCCTTCAACCGGTTCAAATGTCACCTGAAAGGTCGGCCGTTTATACTCCTCCACAAGGACTGAGGTTGACCCGTTTTTATCCCTGATGGTCATTCTCCCGGTGAGAACGCCCTGTGGCGCTGTGAAGGAACCGCTGAATGATCCGTATTCGCTGGTTACCAGTTCCATTTCAGATATCTTCTGATTGTTCACATCAAAAAATTCAACCATGGTTTTAAGGCCTTTCAGAATTTCATGTTTATTTCTCAGCTTTTCGAGTACAATGCCCTTAAAATGGATGGTTTGACCCGGCCGGTAAATAGCCCTGTCGGTGAAGAACCAGGTTTTGGTTTCTCTTCGCTCAATGATTTGACCCGGTGGGGAATGATAGAACCTGTCGCCCGTAACCAGTTTGTCGTTTTTATAGGTCAACTCCAGGAAAAAGGAGTTTGGCCTGGCATTTTTTTCAAGTGCGGGAATTTCAAAATACCCTTCACTGTTGCTCATAAATGTTCCGCCTTCGTCAAGGGAATAGGTGCGGCTACGGTAATCGTAGGTCTGGTAAAAGAGTACCGCCTTTACATCCTTCATGGGTAATCCGGTCTCCCGGTGCAGGATATAGAATCTGTGAAAATTCTGTTGGGTCTGCTGTGAAATGTAACTGATGGAGGATGACCAGACAGAGGAGAATGCGATGAAATCTTCGTCGATGTTAAATCCGGGAGATGACGCAGCGAGTATCACATAGTACCCTTCGGTTAATGAAGGGATTTTTAGCTCGGTGGAATGTTGCTGATAATCACCCGGATTGGGGAGTTCATTCGAAAATGTCTGAACCGGATCAATTGAAAGGTATTTTTTGATTAATTCAGTCCGCATCCTGAAATCTTTCTGGAGTTCACGGTCGTCCCGGTAGTCCATTTTGATGATCCTGAAGTGCACAGCGTCTGTATTCCTGTAGCTGAGCATGGCAAGGTGCGGCTTCCCGGGCATCAGAATGTTTTCCGTGGTTAACTGAAGAGACACCTTATCAAATTGAGCAAGCAATACCTTGCAATTCTTTGCCCCATCCGATTCAGGGAAACGTTCGATGGCTTCACGACATTTGTCGGCGGCCTTTTTCAGTTCCCACCGGTAGTCTTCGGAGATCAGGAAATTATACTGTTGTCCGAGCCGGTTGTATTCAGCTGCGATGGCATGGATGACTTCAGTGGAAATGGGGTGCGACAGTACCTCCTTTTCAAGGTTGTTCAGCGCTTCCATGTACTGCATTTCTTTATCAGGATGGATCGTATGCTGATTCACGAATTCAAGGCGCTTCAGGTCAACATCGGTCAATGCTGAAGGATCTTTGTCATTGAGGTGAAATTTGATGAGATCCTGGAATATGGCTATAGCATGAGCTTTCAATGAGAGTGTATCGGGGGTGGTTATTTTCAGTTTAACAAAATCAACCGCGCCAGCAAAATATTCAGGCTGATCAATTTCAAACCTGTAAGCTGGTTGTAACAGCGAGGATTCATCATTCATAAAAAAATCAAGCGCCCTGTGTGCCAGGAAATCAAACAATGAGGGTCTGAAAGTTTTGGATTCTTTGTTTGATTCGAGGATCACCTCAAATGCCCCAATACTGGTTTTTTGTAGTTCCTGCCTGTTTTCAAGAGAAGCCAGGTAATGGCGTATAGTCTCCTGGATGATCTGTTTCATATCCCAGGTCCTGATATCATCCTGCTGTAAATCCTGAACCGTTTTTCTTTCAAGAAAAATATAGCGGTTGGCCTGGTAATACCGCCAGTAAAGGTCAGCTGTAATGGAATGGAGCAATTGCCTGGCAGGTGTTTCGGCTGTGACCATCTCATTTTTGATATCCGCAATAGCACTTTCCATGAATTCTTCCTGGAAATCAGCATTCAGTCTGATCCTGTAAAGGGCAGCCTTGATAAACTGCGGATGGTTTTTTGATTTTTTAGCCTCCTGGTAAATGATATCAGTTAATTTCAGGGCCGACTGTGGCAGACCAGCATTGATCAGTGAATCAATGGATTCCCACTCTTTTTCGTAGGTTTCCTGCCGGGGATAGGGGTTCATAAGGCCGGATGTTAGGTTTTTTGGTAAAAAGATGATCAGACTGAACGCCGTCAGAGCCATTCCGATAAGGCAGGCAAGACAGATTTTTTTGATTCGTTTCATACATTTTATTGTTGGGTTAAAACAACTTCACGATGCACAAGATAAGCAAAATCCACAAGCAGGTCATCTTTTTTTTCTTTCAGTCAATGCAGTAAAAGGATTGGCAAGCCCTTCGTATTCTGTCAGTTCCATTTTGATATTTCCTACATAAACTGCCGATTGTGCAAGAACGGGTACATGGTTTTTATCATCGGAAACCCACAGTGTCATGGGATATTTCTCGGTGAAAACCTCTCCAACGGCAACCATAGGTTTCAGCCGCAAACACCTGATCTTCCCCAGGCTGGTCTCAATAGTTTCCCTTCCTTCAAAGATGATGGCAGAGTTATACACCGAATCATTGAGAAAAAAGTTGACATAGATAATGTCGCCTGGTTTCAGGGTGTCGGAATTAATGGTACGGGCATAAAATACCACCGAGATAAAATCCTGGGTGTATTTTGGTATGGATAAGGAATCGGACCGAGTCACCACGTAATCTTTTGCATGGTTAAAGTTATATTCATCAAATTTCCTGTATCCGCCTTCGCGTGTTTTCCTGATAAAATGGTGCGGTGCCATAAACTCTTTGTCAACAAAGGAATCGAACTCATCATGCACTTTAAAAAAAAGATTGAAAAGACCTTTTGACATTCCTTCCGTATCAATATGATAGACCTGCCTGCCTCCAAAAGTCCTTTTGGTCTCCTTTACCTCTGTTATGCCAATACCTGCAGTAACTTTTCCTGTAAGCCATGCATCGTAGTAGACCCGGAAAGTCAGCTTTTCACCAACCCTGAATGCGGAGTTTTCAACCTTTCTCCAGTCAGTTTGACCTGTTAACGTGTTCAGGTTGAAAAGCGTAAAACTTATCAGAAGAAAATATATTGAGTACATCATAAAAATGTGTTGAGGCTGGAGGATTTTTATGCTCACGAAACGACTACATTGATGATTTTGTTAGGCACCACAATCACTTTTCGAATCTCCATTTCGCCTGTCCATTTACCGGTTCTTTC
>JBLRXC010000064.1:0-15517 GCA_047920975.1 Bacteroidales bacterium
AATGATTTTTATTGATAAAGATTTGGAACCCTTAAGGAGAGGCATCCTTTTCAACCAGTATCATTATCATAACAACCTCAAAAATGTCGTCCCTGTGGGACTATTCTCTAACTAGCAAATACAGCTCGAACCTTGGAAATGATTGCTTCGTCACGGAAATCTGCCGGTTGGACTTCATGGCAGGGTGAGATTGCTTCGTCATGGAAACCTGGCGGTTTCCATTCCTCGCAATGACGGGTTCATGGGCTTAGTAAAGGGGGGTGCGGGGCGGGCTTCGCCCGCCCCGCACCCCCTTACCCCCAAGGCAAACCCGTCATTGCGAGGGAGGAACGACCGAAGCAATCCTAACCTAATCCAATTAAAACAACGGCTTTCAGGGAGGAACGACCGAAGCAATCCTAACCTAATCCAATTAAAACAATGGTTTTCAGGGAGGAACGACCGAAGCAATCTATTCCAACATTTCCATTTAGGCTGCTTATAGAAACTTCGCTGAAGGGCAGGGTTTGCGGCTTTTGGTGGTCCAGACAAAATGAATCCGGACTTTGAGATATGGCATGTTATCTGTTTTTGATAAAGAAATGAAATTTATTTGGTGGGCTAAAGCCCTGAATAATTTGTTGTTTCTTCAATTATCTCCGGGCTAAAGCCCGGAACAATTCATTTGATTTACCCTGATCTGACCTGCGGATTACCATTCGGTCTGTTAATCCCGAATGCAACGGACACTAAAGCCATTTAGCTTATTGTAGTTGCCTACGGCCACATAGCCATAGCTGTAACCCAGGGTCCGGCCCCAGCCATTGGTTGATGAGTGCTCCGTTGTTGACCACCAGTGCCCGAAGTTTCCAAGGTTGTCAAATGGTCCATTGATGGAACGAAAACCGCCCGGAAGGCTTGAAAATCCGTAATCGTCAGTGCCATAGTTCGTGCTATGCTCGTTCCACCTGGGATGTTCTGTTGTGTTACAGTCTCCTCCCAGGGGCGAATTGACCTGTCGGCAGGATTTTAATTTGTTGCCGTTAGGCGATGATGTACCACCAATAAAAGCCGTTAGTGCAGTCAATTCATTGTGACCTGGAACATGCCATCCAACAGGGCAAAGACCATTCGGATTAACCGTTGCATACCAGTTGTACAAAGCCCCGTATGCATCTTTCCAGTTGGTATCATTGTCGTACCATACGTAAGCTCCGGATGTCAGGTTTAACCATGCTGTGGAATCAGTAACATTTGGTATCAGGGTTGCATTACTGTAGGAAGTCGTTTTCAGGTTCTCCTTCATCCAGCATTGATTGCCTACCAGCACACTGTTATATGTATTGCCATCAACATCAGACAAAAGCGTTCCGCACATAAAGGCAAAAAACATAAACTCATTTCCATAAACAGTTCCAAAAGCATTGGTGGCATAAGCCCTTACATAATAGTGCGTATTTCCGTTTAATCCTGTTATTTCTGAGGTATATGTTCCGCTTCCTGCACCATCTTGTGTATAGTTGTCATCCAAAGTTGGGTTTGAACCTGTGCTCCAGCAAACGCCCCGTTGAAGAACAGATGCTCCTCCGTCATTTGTAATGTTGCCACCGCTTGTTGCACTATTCGCAGTGACATTGGTTATATCGGCAGTGGCTAAAGATATGATCCCGTTTTGTGTTGTAAAAGTGATATCTTCGCTGTATGTGACGTTCACAGCATTGGTTGCCTTTATTCTGTAATGGTAAGTGGTTGCATTCTGCAGGCCGGTGAGGTCGGCGCTTACAGAAATGTCATCTGAGCCTGTTACAGGACTTTGAATAGCTGTGGTTGTACTGTCATAAATGGTGGTTAACCCCCACTCAAACACAACTGTTGAACTAAACCCCTGTGCATTCACCTTACCATTCAAAGTTGCAGAAGATAATTCTATGTCAGTCGCATTTTCAACGATTGTTAACGGTGGAAAAACATTTGTTGCAACATTCCCGGTAACAATTTCTGCAGTTTTTGCATGATTTGAATAGGGCACACTCAACAACTGACTTACACCCATCGGGATAAAATTGTTGCCGCCTGCAGGGTCAAGGTTTATCTCAAGGTAATGGTTACCTGCTCCCCAGTCTATTGCATCAAAGGTTCCCAGGATGGGGACTCCATTGCCAATCTCTATGTTTGCCAATCCAAAGTCGTTGGTGCTGGCGCTGTGGTCTTCGGTATAAATTGCCAGACCGTTTACGCTGTCCTTCACGATGCTCATCCGGAAAGCGACTGACTGGTTGGGTATGATAATTCCGCCTGCATCTCTTACCACAGTCTGGTATTTAAAGGCTGACGGCTGCGCAATGATAAGAGTGAGAGCCATTGCGAACACAAATGTAAATGTAAATCTTTTCATTACAAAAATATTTAGATATCGATAATTAAATATATATTCTATTCAGGGACATGACTGCTTTTGTTCGTGTTGGTTTGCCAGCTTTCGTTTTTATCGGGGTTGTTCACCTCTCCGTCAAGGTTGAGGTCACTACTGAGGTATCCTACCTGCCCTGCAAATGCTACCCACTGGGTTTTGTCGCTGATATCAACCAGGTTGTCCTGGTTGGCATCACCGGCTGTCATACCCCAGACACCGGCTCCAATATCTTTGTGCCCGTCAGAACCGCCATGAACCTGGGAGGCTGCAATTGAGAAATCATATTCATAGATGCCGTTTGTTGCCGTTACTCCGTTGGCTGTCATAATACCAAGGTGGTTGCGGTGCCATACGATGACGTACAATTGTTGTGTGAATGCATTGTTGAATTCCAGCATAGTGGAGCCGTCAGTTCCCACAATAGAGCCATCTCTTAGCAATAATGCAGCCTGCCTGGCAATGCGTGTGGATGTTACGGCTGAAACGGCATCGGGTGCATCCCTGAGTTCGATCAGGATCCAGTCCACCACATCTGAATTGGGGATGGCTGCAAGGTACTCTGTGCCGGGATATTCCCACGGGGGTTGATTGTAGGGCTGATTTAGCGGTATCATGCCTTTGCTGTTAAGACCGGTTTTCATTTCAAGGCCGTTGTATGGCCCTTCGAGGAAAACCAGCAGGTCAAGGTCAATACCGGTGATCTGAATACCCAATGGCTGCTGGAAGCCCTGTGTCAGTATAAAGCTGGTTCCTGTGAAAGTTTCTGTGACTGTTTCGCCAAGGGTCCAGCTGACTGAAGCATTTGTGCTTTCAAAATAGCCTCCGGATGAAGAAATGACTTCGGGTGTCAGGGTTTGTCCGGATATATCAAAAAAACAACCGATGATAAGGATAAGAATAAAGCAGCGTTTCATGAGTTTATTTTTTTTTTAAATATCAAAACCATTTCAATCATCTCCTCTGTTATATCAGAAACAGCCTTTTCAATTTCCTGAGTTTCCAACTTCAGCAAAGGAGAGACATTTATAAATTGAAATAATTATACAATTCTTTGAAAATATTACATTATTCACACATCTCCAAGTGGGTTGCGTCCATTTATACTTGATTTGACTGAAGAAAGTTGGAGTTGACCCCGAAACTTTTTTTGAACAGATGTGATGAATGAGCTACTAACACTTTGTTGGTTTGTATTTTCACATGGTTAGTCTGGGTAATCAATTTAAAGATAATCCTGCATGGGGGTGAGAGATTATTTGATTCTTCCAACCGGTCGCTTTAGGCAATCAATTTCACAAATCCTGGTACGAAGGCCACCATCTTCAAAACATGAATGGTTGATCCAGATTACCTGATGATGAGCATCTTTTCAGCAGTGCACATGCCTTTCATGCAGAGCCTCACGAGATAGAACCCGGCGGTCAGAGATTGAGTGCTGATTAATATTTCGTAGTCACCCGGTTGCTGCGACTCATCCACAAGCAACTCGATCATCCGGCCGGTTGGGTTCAGGATTTCCATTTGCACCCGGCTGTTACTTTTTCCGGAAGGCACTGCATACCTTATGTGAGCATGGTTATTCGCAGGATTGGGATGAATATCCAGGCGAAAGCCTGGATTTAGCATATGCGGGTTATCTGTTCCGGCAATGTTGTTGAGCAACTTGTAAGATGGCGTAATGCCATCGGTCCGGAATTCGTACAATTTTCCATCCTCGTAGTATAGGGCGCTCATGTATCCATTCGCAAAATTGTCGGTGTGCGGGAGGTCAATGCAGATGACTTTGTGATCATACAACAGGGTGATCGAATCAAAAACCGTATGGCCAATGACCACCAGATGGCTTGCAAATGCGTGCAGGATCTGGTCGACCTCCAGCTGCGACAGTTCTTCCTGTGCCATGCCCCGGTACCAGTAAATACCACCGGGTGAGTCGATCCCGTTCACTATGTTGCAGACATCCGAATTACACAGGCTGTCCATCCTGTACCTGCCCAATTCATTGATCTCATTATAAGTCAGACCCAGGTCGGTAACCTCATGGCTCAAACCGCCATGCACAAAAACAATACTTCCGGCCTTTTCGATGAGATTCTTTGTACGCAACCACCGCCCGGCTTCGCTATCGGCGGCATAGAGGCTTGCCAGTGATTCGTCAAGAAACCGGTAGTTGTTCAGGTACTTGAGGTTTACATACCTGAAATCGCCGGTGAGGTACATCATCTCATGGTTTCCTATCACAAAATGGATTTTTCCCCCGGATTCAACTGCCTCACTTTCGAGTTTATAAAGGAGCCACAGGCACTCAGCAACATTGCTGCCGCGATCGAACATATCACCAACAAAAAAGAGGTGTCCGTCACCGAAAGCCCAGTTATACTCATGGTCAATCACTCCTGCATCTTCCAGAACCATGATGAGTGCCTCAATTTCACCCTCTATGTCGGAAATAGCTAGAAATCTGGATGGCAATACATATTCGGATGGCTCAACGGATAACTCCGGTTGCAGGTTGAATGAAAAATCATTCTCAGTTCCTGCAAAATAACTGGTCAGTGTGATGCTTTCTCCGGGTTCAAAAATAGTGGTCAATGGGCCTTCAGGTGTTATCTCTTTCACGATGATCTGATTATTCCTGTAAAAGACATAGGGGCCGTCAGGATCAAAATTGAAAAACGGCGAAACATAGCAGTCGAATGAAAGATTGGTGTTCAACGCAGTGACATTATGGACTGAAACAGCCAAAACATTTATGCCCGTTTGAAATACAGATGGATCAACCTGATAGGTAAAATACTCATGTTTCAGATGATCGGGCATACCGGCGGTGGTTGTGGTCACATAACTGATATCCCCTTCAGGCATTAAATAGGACCGGATCATTTCCTGCCCGTTGACATAGACCACAGCGCCATGATTGTGCCTGACATGGAAGAACACCTGTTCGATCGCATCAACATTTCCGATTTCAATTATTTTTCGAAAAAAATAGGAGGCAAAACCCTGATTGAGCAGGGTTGCCAGCGTATCCTCCCCGCCAAATCCCATTGGCCCCTGTCCGTCAAGCCAGGCAGAGTCGTCAAAACCAATCATCTGCCATGCTGTTCCGGGGTCAGAACCGTCATCCAGGTATTTCCAGTGACTGCCCTGGTCAAAAAAAAGTGTATCGGAGTCCGCATTTACCGTATGCATAATGCAGATGAATCCAAACAAGGTAAACAGAAGTAATAATTTCTTCACCCTTTCATCTCTTTTATTTAATCATAGCGTCAATAAAATTTTTAACCTCTAAATTAACAAAAATCGTTCATTCCGTGTTCAAATCCAGAATAATACAATTCGTCCGGCCGGCACACTGAATCTGCCGGTTTGGCAAAACACCGTGGCATCGATTGAAGATCTCCCGGATATAAGGCATTGCATTTTCAGCTTATTGCTTCCTGATCACGGAGTGCCTTTGCGCGGGTGTCATAACATTGAAGAAAGGAACATCTTCCAGGGTATGGCAACTGTTGCATGCAGTTGTGAGCAGGTTAAAATTCCGGGTGAATTCTTCCACATTTTCACCGGTTATTGCGTTTTCCATTCCGGGTAATACATCATTTTGAAAATGTTCAGCTGACTTAGCCCGCTCCGGCCTGCGCTGAAGTCCGTTTTCAAGGGCAATTTGTATATGCTCCACCTGGTGGCCGGCGTACTCCCAGTTTTCGTCCTGACCGGCCCAGTATAGTTCCTGGTAACGGTAGCCTATCTCCACCATAGCCGGGTCGAAGCCCCCGAATTGATTTTCAATGGTCATGATCATTTCTGTTTTTGAACCGGTGATCCATGCACCCTGTGCCTCTTCAGTTTCAGCCTGCTGGTTACAGGCAATGAGCCCGGCTGTCAAAACAATGATAAAAAGCTGTTTCATATGCATTTTGTTTAATGTTACATTTAATTCGTCTTTTCGCTCAGAATTTCAACCCAAAACTGGCATACATCACCGGCATATCCTCCGGATCATAATACCTGAAATTGAGTGAGGTTGTGAATTGCTGTACAGGTTCATACTGGCATCCAAGGATATAGTAATTCTGGAATTTTGATTGTAACGGAGTCTTCAGGTCAAGATGGTCGTACCGCCCAAAAAGCTGAAACCGGTCATTCAGCACGTAAGCAGTGTAAATGGAAAAACCATAGTAATCTGTGGTTTCTCTGAAACCATCATTGAATACATAAGTGTATTCTCCCCCAATCCTGAATTTTAGAACTTTATAGCCGGCAAATCCTGAAATGACAGATTTGTCTCCAAAAAAAGCGCCTGTATCTTTGGCAGGGCCGTAATCCACATAAAGTTTGAGGGTGATGTTTTCGGTGGGGTAATATTGAATATTATTGGAAAAGATAAACTTTCCGCTCATATCCTGGTGACGAAAGGGACCTTCGCCGTTCACTACAGAAAGTTGATTTAGCAATTTGTCCTTCCATTTAAAGTCAACCTGAGCACCGAAGTCGGCAGGCATACCAAGCCTGTATTTTTCCTGGTAGGTGACATCCACATAGCGGTAACCCCAAAATTTATCCTGGAAAGTCAGATATTGTGTGTTTAACAGCTGCCCGACCCGGAATGAAAAAAACTCATTGATATCCCATTTGATCTCTGCCATCTTCAGGTAAGCAGTATACTTACTTCCCTCGAAGTAACTGAAGCCCATCAAATTACCGGCTGAATCGGTAATGTCCGTGATATTGGTTGTCCGGGTCACATCAAACATGATGAGTCCTTTCAGTTTTTCAGAAACCTGGTTAGCATAACCGATAATGCCCTGGTTGAAATTGAAAGCTGTCCGCGGGGTTTTGTTCCCGTTCAAACCATAATGGAAATCCGAATAGATCTGGCCAAAAACATAATTGTTTGTTGGTTTCCCGATCACCTGGGAGGTGTTTTGCGCATAGGTCACTACCGGAAAGATCAGCAAAAGATATTTACACAACTGTTTCATGTATAGGATAATTATAAGGGCAAAGATAAACGAATGCCAGATGTCATTCAAAAAGGAAGCTTGTTTAAAATGTGTTTAAACAAGCAACAGAAGTTGAAAAAAACCGGATTTTGAAAACAAATATATATTTTTGAACACTGAATTCAATAGGAACACTCATCAATATTTAGTTATGAAAGAGACCCCGATCAATTACACCACCGTTACCGAAAAAATCGAAAAAAGCGGCCTAACCAGCATTGGAAAGGCTACCATTCGGGAAGTTAAGAAACTGATTGACGAGATCGAGACGGCCACCGGAGAAAAATTCATCCGGATGGAAATGGGGATTCCCGGACTGCCACCTTCTCAGATTGCGATCGAAGCTGAAATTGATGCGCTTCGCAGAGGCATTGCTGCTATCTATCCTGACATCTATGGCATTCCGCAGTTAAAGACGGAAATATCCCGCTTTGTCAAGCTTTTTCTTAATATTGATGTGCACACCGACGGTTGTATTCCAACCGTCGGTTCTATGATGGGTGCTTTTGCTGCTTTCATGACGATTAACCGGATGCATGCCGACCGTGATGGGACACTTTTTATTGATCCGGGATTTCCCGTGCAAAAACAACAGAGCAGGATCCTCGGACAAAAATATTACACCTTCGATGTGTATGATTACCGGGGAGATAAACTGAAGGATAAACTTGAATCCTATCTTTCCACCGGAAAAATATCGTCAATCCTGTACTCCAATCCAAACAATCCTTCATGGATCTGCTTTACCGAAAAGGAACTGAAGATCATTGGTGACCTGGCCAACAAATACAATGTGGTGGTGATTGAAGACCTGGCTTACTTCGGGATGGACTTCCGCAAGGATTATTCAAAACCCGGGCAGCCTCCCTATCAGCCATCTGTGGCACATTACACCGAGAACTACCTGCTGCTGATCTCCAGTTCAAAGGTTTTCAGCTATGCCGGACAGCGGGTGGGAATGATGGTAATTTCTGATAAACTCTTCCACACTTCAGCACCTGATCTTTTGAGGTATTATAAGTTCGACAAGGTGGGGCAAGCCATGATCTTCGGAACCATTTACTCCATCAGTTCCGGCACAGCTCACACCCCGCAGTATGCCCTTGCAGCTATGCTGAAAGCCGTGAATGACGGAAAGTATGATTTTGTTGAAGTGGTGAAAGAATACGGAAAAAAAGCCAAAATCATGAAAAAGATTTTCACCGACAACGGTTTTCAGATTGTTTATGACAAAGATGAAGATCAGCCCATTGCAGATGGATTTTACTTCACGTTTTCCTATCCTGGTTTTACAGGCGACGAATTATTGAAAGAGTTATTGTATTATGGCATCAGCGCTATTTCGCTTGAAATAACCGGCAGCGACAGACTCGAGGGGGTCCGTGCTTGTGTTTCACTGATCAGGCGGGAGCAGTTTCCTGATCTGGAAAAGCGGTTGAAGACATTTCATGATAATCATCCGGTGAACTAACTGAATAAATCCGGGACCCAAAATAGAAGGGATTTGCATTTTTTATCCTTTTTTGTGCATTGATAAATTGTTGATCCTGTTTTCTGCCTGTATTCCAGCGCCACTTCAATCGGGAGTTCAAGCCTGCCAGTTTATTTAAACACATTTTAAATTACCTTTTCAGATTAAAAACGGGTGTGTTTTAATTGTGTTCGACAGAATTTTTATAATTTCGGCCTCTGTTATTTTATGAACAGTCATTTTTGAAACGAAGATATTATGGCAAAAGTTAAAGGCGAAATTGTAGTCGATATTGAACGCTGCAAAGGCTGCGAGGTATGCCTGGAGTTCTGCCCTACCAGCACAATCGCAATGGTAGATGCTGTGAACAGCAAGGGTTACCGCTACATGCAAAATATAAATGATGCCTGTACAGGATGTATGAATTGCGCCATTGTGTGCCCCGACGGGGTCATCACTGTTTACAGGGTAAAGGTTGAACCGCAAAAACAGGAAAGTTTATGAAGAAAGAGCTTAGGTTAATGAAAGGAAATGAAGCCTTTGGAGAAGCTGCGATCAGAGCCGGAACAGACGGATATTTTGGATATCCGATCACTCCCCAATCTGAGGTTTTGGAGTATCTTACATCCGAAAAGCCCCACGAGCGGACAGGTATGGTGGTTCTGCAGGCCGAGAGTGAAGTGGCTGCAATCAATATGCTTTATGGAGGCGCAGGTTGTGCCAAAAAAGTAATGACATCCTCTTCCAGTCCCGGCATCAGCCTTATGCAGGAAGGCATTTCATATATGGCTGGTGCAGAGCTGCCTTGTCTTTTGCTGAATGTAGTCCGTGGTGGTCCCGGACTGGGCACAATTCAGCCTTCACAATCCGACTATTTTCAGTCGGTTAAAGGCGGCGGACATGGAGACTATAAACTCATCACACTGGCACCATCGTCAGTACAGGAGATGTATGACTTTGTGAAATTGGGATATGACCTTGCTTTCAGATACAGAACACCGGTTATGCTCCTCTCTGATGGGGCCATTGGTCAGATGATGGAAAAAGTGGAAATAGATGACCAGGTTCCCCGTCTGACCGAGGAAGATATCAGGGAAAAGTATCCCTGGGCGACTCTGGGGAGGTATAAAATGAGAGAGCGGAATATCATTACATCGCTCAACCTTCAATCCACCGAACAGGAAAAACACAACGAAGTGCTTCAGAAGAAATACCGGCAGATTGAAGCCAAAGAGGTGCTCTATGAAAAAATTGAATGCGATGATACCGATTACCTTTTTATGGCCTATGGAACCGCTGCACGCGTCTGCCAGAAATCGGTCAGGATTTGCAGGGAAAAAGGGATCAAAGTGGGTTTGTTAAGACCCATCACCCTCTACCCCTTCCCGGTAGAAGAAGTTTTCAAAATGGCAGGGAAGGTCAAAGGAATTCTCTCGGTTGAAATGAATGCAGGACAGATGATTGAAGATATCCGGCTGGCTGCACAGTGCAAGGTTCCGGTAGAACATTACGGCAGGATGGGTGGGATGGTGCCTTCACCTGTTGAAATAGCAAATGCGCTTGAAAATAAATTTTTGAAAGGATAATATTATGGAAGACCTCATCACTAAAAACGAGATCATTCAGCAGGAAAATCAGGTTTACAAAAAAACCGGTATGCTCACCGACAATGTTTTGAGCTATTGTCCGGGCTGTGGGCATGGAACAGCCCACCGGTTAATCATGGAAACCATTGAAGAACTTGGGCTGGCAGAAGATACGATCGGGATTGCACCTGTAGGTTGCTCCGTTCTGGCTTACGAATTCATGAACATTGACATGCAGCAAGCGGCGCACGGACGTGCACCGGCACTTGCCACTGCAATCAAACGGCTCATGCCCCACAAAACGGTATTCACTTACCAGGGAGATGGCGACCTGGCCGCTATCGGCACAGCAGAGACCATCCATGCCTGCAACAGGGGTGAGAATTTCACCATATTCTTTATCAACAATGGAATTTACGGGATGACCGGAGGCCAAATGGCTCCTACAACCCTGCCGGGAATGAAATCATCCACTTCACCCTATGGAAGGGAGATTGACCTGATGGGTCACCCGCTCAAAATTACTGAATTGGTCGCCCAGTTACCAGGAACATACTTTGTAACCAGGCAGGCCGTTCATTCACCGGCCAATGTCCGTAAAGCCAAAAAAGCTATACGCAAAGCCATTGAATTGCAACACCAAAACAAAGGACTGACCTTTATTGAAATTGTATCAAACTGTAACTCGGGCTGGAAAATGACCCCCGTACAGGCCAATCACTGGATGGTTGAAAATATGTTTCCCTTCTACCCGCTTGGTGATATCAAGGTAGATGGAAAACTTGTTTCAAAACCGACCGGAGACCAGGAATAATTGATCAGAAAAAAATTTCCGGATAGATAAAACGCTGACAAAATGACTGAAGAAATTATTATCGCTGGATTTGGTGGACAAGGTGTATTGTCCATGGGAAAAATATTAGCCTACTCAGGTATCATGCAGGATCAGGAAGTAAGCTGGATGCCCTCTTACGGTCCTGAAATGCGTGGCGGCACAGCCAACGTTACTGTGATTCTGAGCGACGAGCGCATCAGCTCGCCCATCCTTACAGAATTCGATACCGCTATTATCCTGAATCAGCAATCCATGGATAAGTTTGAATCATCTGTGAAACCGGGTGGACTGCTACTGTATGATCCCAATGGCATTACCCGTCACCCGGCACGGAAAGACATCCGGATCTGCCGGATTGAAGCCAGCAAAGAGGCAGCAATTCTCGGTATGAGAAAGGTTTTCAATATGATTGTCCTGGGTGGCTATCTCAAAGCCAGGCCGATTGTCAAGATGGACAATGTGATCTTAGGTTTGAAAAAGTCTTTACCCCCGCGCTACCACCATATGATACCTGAAAATGAGAAAGCCATTACGCGTGGGATTGAAATCGTGGAGGAGATACAGGTAGCTTAAATCTCTATTCCTGAAGAGGCAGGCGACCTGGATTGATTGAAGTGATGTGACCGGATAAAGGGTAGAAAAATTTATCTGAATTAAACGATATTTTTAGTTAAATTTATCCGTTATTTAGTTTCAAACCCTTAAACAGTTAAAGCTATGGCTATCAATTATATCTGTCCACACTGCCAGGGATGCATCTCACTGGACGATAATGTTATCTTTTCTGTAAGAACCGAAGCATTCAAGGTTGGCCTGATCTCACTGCATGCCGAACTGGGTAACTATTCAGTCAATAAAAATTCATTATTTGACTACGCGGAAGGAGAAGAACTTGACTTTTTCTGCCCGGTCTGCCATGCCGATCTCGCTTCCGGCTTTCACGGAAAACTGGCCAGGATCATCATGGTTGATGAGAGCGGAACATCATTCGATATTCATTTTTCAAGACGTGCCGGGGAAAAAAGCACTTACAAGATCATCGGGGAAACCATGGAGATTTTTGGAGATGATTCGGCAGAGTACATTGATTTTATCAACCTGTCAATGAATTTTTAGCGGATTACCCGCTGATCATTTAAAGAAGATACTTTGAACAGGCATTTGTTATGCTGAGAATTATTTTGAAACTTCATTTAATCACATAAATTCCAAACCAATGAAATATTCATTTCCATGGATCACACTTGTAGTGTCAGTATCTGTCTTACTCTCCTGTTCACAATCCTCGAAAAAGATTGTCGAACCGACGGCAGAGGAGCAGGAAATAATCATTGCAAAAGGCGAAGCCATAGCTGTTGCGCTTGTTCAGTCACTGAAATCGGAAGTGAAGCAAGCTATTGAATCCAAGGGGGTGGAAGAAGCCATTGCCGTATGTAACCTGGAAGCCATCCCTCTCACAAATCAAATTGAGGAGCTTTCCGGGCGGGATATCAGCATCAAACGGACATCCTTCAGGTTCAGGAATCCCGAAAATGAACCTGATGAAATTGAAACGCTGGCACTCTCCTACTTTGAAATGCTGTATGCGCAGGGAAAAGAGATTCCTCAAGCCTACACCCATAAAGTGATGATGGGCACAGATACTCTGTATTATTATTACAAACCTATGAAAATGGAAGCTTTGTGTCTGCTTTGCCATGGGGGCGAAGAAACGATAGCTCAGGGTGTGAAAGGAATTCTTTCAACGCTTTACCCTGATGACAGGGCTACCGGATATCAGGAAGGTGATTTCCGGGGATTGATCCGGGTGAAGTTTCCACATATCTGATCACAGCTCCAGAAAGAGCACAAAACTGAGTACTTCATTATACTGGCCTTTGTTGAGCCGCCAGGTAGCACCTCCTGCATGCGGTCGCACCGGAAGTATGGAATTGGAATACCGGACGTTAATCCTTAATTTCTCCAGCAACCTGTAATACAAACCAATATTGAAACTCAGGTCTAACGGATCGAAATCCCCGCCACTGACCCATTCATAGCCATCAGCCAACTCATAGCTGTGTACAAGAACACCAAGTGACAAGCCACCTTCGATGGTGCCCCTTGGATGAAAATCATAATTGTAATGAAGGGGCATCTCAACATAATTCAACCTCAGGAGGTACGAATGATAGTCATTGGTTGAGTCAGGGTTCTCACGGCTGCCTTTTTGTATGAAATCAAGCTCCAACTGAAGTGAAGACCGCATTGAAAAATGCCGGCTAACAAATGCTCCCAGATATAATCCTGCTTTATTCGGACCCTCCAGCCGGTCACCTGAAATTTCGGAAGTAGCCAGACCCGCAAGCACTCCTCCATGGAAATCCTGGGCATGAAGAAGACCACACAGGGAAAGAAGAGACAGCAGCGTGTATAGTTTTTTTAGCATAAACCATCATTTTAGGTGGTAAAAATAAAAAGAAAAAAATGACTTCCCGGAAATTATATTAATCCTTTCTCCTGAAAAAATTGTAAACAATCTCTCCTTTGCTTTTCCCAACCGTCTCCTGTAATTCCTGAAGCGTAGCCTTGCTGATATTTTTTACCGACCTGAACTTCCAGAGTAGTTTTTGAGCATTGTGGTAGCCAATCCCATTAATTTCTGTCAACGCCGATTTAACGGTACCTTTTTCCATGCGTTTGCGGTGATGGGTGATCCCAAACCGGTGTGCCTCATCACGCATGTGCTGGATCACCTTGAGGGTCTCGCTTTTTTTGTCAAGATACAATGGCAAAGGATCATCGGGGTAGTAAATCTCTTCGAGTTTTTTAGCAATCCCGATGATTGCAATACTTCCCCTTAACCCCAGTTTTTCAAGGCTTTTAACTGCCGAAGATAACTGGCCTTTACCGCCATCAACCACGATCAGCTGTGGCAACGGCTTTTCTTCTTCCAGCAACCGCCTGTACCTCCGAAAAATGATCTCCTCCATGGATGCGTAATCGTTGGGGCCCTCTACACTCCTGATGTTAAAATGGCGATATTCCATTTTATCCGGCTTTCCATCTTTGAAACAAACCATCGCAGCGACAGGATAATCACCCTGGAAATTTGAATTGTCGAAGCATTCAATATGCCTGGGCTCCTCCAGCATTCGCAGGTCATCTTTCATCCTTGCCATGATGCGGCTCACATGTCTTACAGGATCAACCAGTTCAAGTTGCTTCTCTTTTTCAAGTTTGTAATATTTACAATTCCGCTCTGATAATTCGAGCAGTTGAAGTTTGTCACCTCTTCCGGGAATTGTAAATGTGACACCCGACAACGATTCCTTTAACTTAACCGGGATCACAATTTCCTTAGCAGTACTTTCAAACCGCGTTCTGAGCTGTACAATGGCATGTAAAAGCAATTCTTCCGCCGTTTCTTCGAGCCTTTTCCTCAGTTCAACAGTATGCGACTGAACAATGGCACCGCTCACCACCCTGAAATAGTTAACATAGCCCGCTGCTTCATCGGTAATTATGGAGAAGACATCTACATTGTTTATTTTGGGGCTGACCACTGTGGATTTGCTCTTGTACTTCTCAAGCAGTTGCAGCCTGTCTTTAACAGCCTGTGCCTGTTCGAACTCGAGGGCATCTGCGTGTGTTTTCATCAGCATTTTCAGCCGGCTGATCACCGAATGGATATTACCCTTGATGATCTCCCTGATCTCGGCAATGGTCTCATCATAATCCTCTGATGTCTGAAGTCCTTCGCAGGGGCCTTTGCAATTGCCCAAATGGTATTCGAGGCAGACTTTGAATCTCTTTTTCCGGATGTTTTCAGGCGAGAGGTTTAGTTTGCAGGTTCTTATTTTGTAAAGTTGCCGGATCAGGCTCAGCAGGGTATTCATGATCTTCACGGAGGCATAAGGCCCAAAATAGTCCGACCCGTCCCTGATGACGTTGCGTGTGCTGAAAATCCGCGGGAATGGCTCCTTTTTGATACAGATCCAGGGGAAGGTCTTGTCGTCCTTCAGCATCACATTGTAGCGCGGCTGAAGTTCCTTGATCAGGTTGTTTTCGAGCAATAAGGCATCAAGCTCAGAGTCGACAACCGTATGCCTGATATCTGCAATCTGCCTCACCAGCACCCTCAATTTGCCACTCATTGTGGCCTCTTTATTGAAGTACGATGAAACCCTCTTCTTCAGATCCTTTGCTTTTCCGACGTAAAGAATTTTACCGTCATTGTCGTAATAC
>JBLRXC010000065.1:0-15471 GCA_047920975.1 Bacteroidales bacterium
GTGTACCCAAAGACTTCATGTTCGGCTCTTTTGCGAACCGCGTTCACAATAAAATCCGGCGTCCTGAAGTCCATATCTGCCACCCACATGGGCAACACATCACTGGTACCTATAAATTTCCCGGCAAAATCCCACTTGACGCTGGCAGTGTTCTTTCGGTCAACGATCTCGGCGAAGTTGTATTGCATAAATCTCATTTTGACGATAGTTCGTATTTAAATCGGGGCTAAGGTACAAATTAGGCTGCAAAAACCGGATTGGTTTATAGGTGCGAATTCTAAGTTGTAATGAATGGATTTAAAGTGATTGAGTGAACGAATGAAAACGCAATCTGTCTGATATATTTTCCGGGCAGGTTTATTAGTTGCCCGACTATTTGCTGATTGTTGCGAATATGAGCATTATAAACGTCAAATTTTTACCTGTATAATATGCGTATTCAGCGTAAAAGCAATACTTGCTGACAGATTATGGCAAGGGAATGATTGTAGGTGTTAGTTGCAGAGTCCACATAATCGAACCATACTGGTCATTGGTGCCGGTTGTCGAGCCACTAATCACAGCCTCCCAAAAGTTAAAACTCAATTGGGAACCCGGTTGACCCAAATAATCGTATTCTGATACCAGAACCCAGTTTCCATTGCTGTCTTTTGCATAAACTTTTGTAACGTCAAAAGCTACATCAATTTTCGCGTCAACTACCAGATACAACTCCCCACCATCCTTTATAAGAACCCCATCTGGGTTGATGTCCCATTGTCCGTGTCGCTCTATTTTTGAATTATCACTCACAAGCGTTTCACCGTAATACTGTAATGTTCCGCTATAAATATCAACATTGCCAAACTTCATAATTTCAACATCCATAATTGCCTCAGCTGAGAATTCCGGCATGGTATTATTGAATTCTACCCGAAGGGTTCCGGAATAATCATTTTCCAAAATGTTGTCATCCATAACTGGTATTTCCGGTTCTTTTTCCTTTTTGCAAGCAATTATCAGCACACTTATCAGAAGTAGGAAGAAAATTTTTAAACATTGTTTCGAAACAATATTAGCTTTCATGGTTTTATATAGTTTAATATTCGGGCATCATTGTTTCCTGGTCCATTACGGTATACCCCTCTGGGATAATAAAACTATCGCCACCCGGCTTCCAGGGCTCTATATCTAACAGTTCCATGCTTGATTTTGATGTGCCATCTATGTGGTTTTCTATCTTGACCGGGAATTGAAACTCCTCGGAATACCATATCGTAAATAACAATTGATTTGACTCACCGAAATCATCTTTTTTGGTGTTTATCAATTCTTTTTTAGTGCACTCATAGCCATTGATGCGCTCTTTTCCGATGATTTTCTCGGTAGCACCTTTTTCAGCAAAATGATCATATTGCTGCAAGGGGTCTGTAGCAATACCCATCTGACTATCTGTTTTTGCCCTGATGGCCATTTTTTGCTTTGGCATAATCATATAAAAATCATCGGTTTCCTTCAAAACGATGACAATAATCTGCTGGCTACCTTCAGTGAATTCATAGCGATAGCGGTTAACATCACTAAAGACGTTAAAGGTCTTTTGAATTTTATCAAGCGAAATCAGCATGGTTGCACTGAATTGTCCAAAAAGATTGAGGCCGGCCGCTATTCCCAAAATCAATATCAATAATTTTTTCATGATTAAACAGTTTTAGATTGTTAATTTTAATTTATCTTATATGGGTCATTTTTCTTTTCAAGTTTCAATGCACTGATACTCCATATTCTTTTTTACATCTTCACAAACTCCACTCTCCGATTATTAGCCTTCCCTTCAGGTGTATTATTGGTATCGAGTGGCTGGCTTTCCCCCAAGCCTTTTGACGTCATGCGGCTGGCATCAATGCCCATTTTTGTGAGCGTCTTTACCACGGTGGTGGCGCGCTGTTCTGAAAGGGTTTGGTTGAAAGCATCGTCGCCATCGCTGTCGGTGTGGCCTTCCACGCTGAATTTGATGTCGGGATTTTCTTTCATCAGCCCGGCAATTTCGTTAATAATTCCCATGGATTCTGGCCGAAGTGTAGCTTTGTTAACATCGAACCGGATGCCGCTGGCAATGATTTTCCCATCCTGCAGGAATTTGTCGTACAATTTTTGGCCACCTTCGGCAATGCGGATGTTTTTGATGTAAAAATTTACCGGTTTTGTATTGATAATTTCAATGGTTAGTCCGGCGGGATTGAATCCGAGGTTAGGGATGTTCAGCATGCGCTCATCGTCATAATAAACTTTCAGCGCACGTAAATTAAACCCCATGGCAATGTGGCGCCAGAATGGTTTGTCCTGATTGTACCAAAGCTGTTTACCAGGAATAATTTTTTCACTTTTTAATCCGGAAATTCCACCAGGGAACAAACTGATTTTATTCGAAGGAGCACCTCTTTGATTCTTTAAATCATATAAATATACAAAATATTTTGCTGAATGCGGTTCCACATCGTAATAAGCGTCGAACTCAATGGTGAAAATATCAGGCAGATAGTCATTCCCCGGTTCTTTCATAAAGGGGATAATGCTGGTTGCTCCTTCTCTGAACATGATTACCTTTTCACCCCCAAATTCGGCAATTTCCGCATTTCCTTTATTCAAATCCCACCGTGAAGGAAATTCTCCGTTTTTTTCCTCTAACAGGTTATCTTCAAAAATAACCCTGTCGCCCGGAATAAAATCATATTTTGCCCAGTTCAATTCTGAAGAATTGTCAGCAATCTCTCCGTCTGGTTGATTTATAGTGTTAGCCACATCCGCTTCTTTTTTCCGATCACTTTGAACTTTTGCATCTACGTTGGCAGTATCCCTGGTTCCTTTTTTCTCTTTTTGATCCTTTTTTTTGAAGAGACTTCCAACGCCCTCTTCCATCTTATCAAAGCCCTTGTCAATGCCTTTGTCCATGTTTTTATTCACCCGCTGTTCACCTTTTTTTTCTGTTCTTTTAATTGGGTCTATAATCTGGGATATACCTGATATTGAAAGAAGGCTAAAAAAAAGTATTGAAATGACATAGCAATAAATTTTATTTTTCATGATGATAGAATTATTAAGTTTCTAATGCATTGAAGTTTTGAATTGCCTCCAAACGATTGCAGGCGCTAAGTTTTCGAAATATATTTTTCAAATGGTATTTGACAGTATTCACTGATATGCCGGCCTCATATGCGATGGTTTTGTTGTTGAACCCTTGATTCAGGAGACTCAGAATTTTGTATTCCCGGTCGGTAAATATAAATTGAGCCATAACACAAAGGTCATTTTAATGATTGGGAAGTAAAATTACAGAAGTCAATCAATAGACTGTACTACCCTTTTGGGTAGTATTTCTGTTTTTAGTTAAAAAATGAATCCTGACGGTTTTATAAATTGAATCAGACAGTGCTCAGTTTGGATTGTTGAAATGTGTCTTTTGAAGAGCCTGAACTCTGTTTTTGACATCTAATTTAATATAGATGTTTTTAATATGATATTTGATGGTGTTTTCGGAAACAAATAGCTTTATGGCTAAGTCAGAGTTGGTTAATCCATGTGAGATCAATTCCATGATTTCGGCTTCCCGCTGAGTTAGTTGAAAACTTTGTTTTAGGTGAGATAAAGGATTTTCAAATTTGTTATTTGGTCGGTTTAATCCGGAAGGTTGATTTTTTAGAAATAGCAAATAGCTTCTAATTTCTAGATTCATTTCTTTGATCCGGCTGTTTTTCTTAAGGATGATCAAAAAACTTGCAAGGGCACCCGAAAGACTAAACAGAATGATTAAAATCATGATGAGAATCTGAATCTTGATGCGATCTGCATGGATTTGGTTGGCCTGGCTTAAAATCTCAATTTGCTGTTCCTTCTTTTCAGTTTCATACCGGATAAGAATTTCAGAAATATTCTTGCGATTTTTTTCTGAATATAGACTGTCCTTTAAAATGGTAGCTTTCTCGAAAGCGAACAATGCTTTCTGAAATTGACCCTTTCCCTTCCATGCTCTATACCTTGCATTATGTATTCCATATAGGTCGCTTAACCAGGTTGAATCGCAAATAATTTCTGCGGAATCGAGATGTAGTAAGGCCGACTGAAAATCATTCATATGCAAATAGGTGTCTGCCAGGGTTCTGTGGGACGTCATTTGCCCATATATGTTCCCGGTTACTAAATCCAATTGCAATCCAAGTTTCTTTAATTCCAGCGCTGTATAAAAATTTTGTTCCTTCTCATAAACCGATGCCAGGTTTGAATACCCGACAGAAATTCCCATTTGGTAATTATTTATCTGAGAAATTTCAATCAATTTCTGATAGAATTGCTTAGCACTGTCAAGTTGACCGTCAAGCTCACACAAATAAGCCATTTCATTGTATATGTTTGCTATGATCTTATATTCTTTAATTCCGGGAATGAGGCTTAATAGTTCACTGCAGTAATGTTTTGCTTCATGGAGCCTTCTTAAAACTCTAAGTATTTGAGCCATGTTGCGTAGTGAAGCGGCATAGTTGGTGGTATCTTGCAGAGATTCTCTGATGCGAAGTGCTTTTTCGTAATAAAAAAATGCAGAATCAGTGTATCCTGTGTATTCGAATATAATCCCCAGATTATTTTGAGCGTCACTCAATACAATACTATCATTAACTTTAATGGCCAATTCAATGGAATTGCGAAAATAAGGAATGGCTTCACGGTCCTGTCCATTCTGGGACAGGATGCTGCCGATTTTATTGTTCAAAACTGCCATTAATAGAATGTTTTCTCCTTCGTTTGCCTGGACAATTGCCTTTTGGAGATGATTAATCGCTTCAGAATAATGGTATATACCGGCTAGTGAATCAGCTTTTTGAATTTTTTGTTTTATATCATGAGGAATTTCTTCAGCCAATCCAATAGGCAATGCTACAAAGGTGCAAGCCAGATACAGAGCCAGAGATAAAATTTTCTTATAAAATAATCCACAGAAATATTGACTTCTCCGCAAGTCTCCAGGCCAGCTATCCATTAAAATCATGATAAAATTAATGTTAGCTTGCTAAGGTAGATATAATTTTTCTTTTTCGGGATTACTTCATCCCGCGCTCCTTCTTTATCTGCTCGTAAGCCGCCTGCACTTTCTGAAATTTCTCTTTGGCAGCCGATTGGAATTCCTCACCAAGGTGACTCACTTTGTCGGGATGATATTTGGCGGCCATTTTCCGGTAAGCTTTTTTGATCTCTTCGTCATTGGCATCCGGTGTGGTTTCCAGTATCCTGTATGCTGAATAAATGTCTTTGTAAAACATGGCCTTGATGGAATTAAAATCCATAGTGCTGATGCCCAGGTAGGTACTGATTTTTGAAATCAGTTCAACTTCTTTCACATGGACATGTCCGTCGGCCAATGAAATACCAAATAGAAAATGAATCAATTGAAGTCTGGAAGGATGATCCATATATAGCCTGATTTGGTTAGATACCTGCCTGAAATTGATATCCTGTTTCAGAAGTTCACGGAGAACAAGAATATTTTCACTTGCCAGTTGATGACCGAATTGCTGAATGAAGAACCTTTTAACGAATTCCAATTCCGATTTCAGGACCTTTCCATCAGCTTTCATCACTGCTGCAGAGAGTACAATCAAACTGGCTGCGAAATCACCCGGAGTGGTTTTAGGCATTTGCGGTGACGAAAAAGGAGATTGTCCTTTGTATTCATACGCTCCGCTTTTCATGCTATCATACATGGAGCCGAATACAAGCCCGAGAAGCCCTCCGATGGGTCCCCCGAAAGCCCACCCCAGTCCAAGGCCCACCCATTTACCGTATTTTGACATTGTTCTGATTATTTTAAAAATTCACTTTCCGGTAATCCAAACTCCTCAACCATTTTTATTCCAACCGATTCCAATTGGTCAAGGATGGGATGATAGATCTCAGGCAGTACCGGAATATGAACGCCGGTAATACTAATTTTCCTTTCAAGGATCATTTCAACACCCATGGCGGCAGGCAGAGCCACAGTCCGGGCAATGGCCGTGTCCGTTTTAGGCGAGCCAAAATCAAGCATGCTTGATTTAATGACCTCCTTTGTGCCATCAGGATAAGTTGCCACAAACAGGTGCTGCATGACGACCATATCTCTTTCTTCGCGTCCTATCATCATTTTGCTGATCATGAGGTCGGATGTGATCTCAAATGGTGAGTCTAACCCGCGCTGCATGGGTTCGTGGCTGAAGAGTCCAAGCCATTTCATGGCATGGATGGCATGAGAATCTTCTGGAATACCCAGATACCCTGCAACCTTCCCGGAGATATATCCTGAACTATTTTCACCGATGAGTATGGCCACCATCTCTGCATAAGTCTTTCCCGTGAAGTCAAACTTCTCATCAGAAATCAATCGTATGCTTTTCATACCATCCAGGGCTTCACACCAGCCCGGATAACGGAATGTTCCGCGAAACATAGTCCGGGTTTCAGGAATCCCATAAAGGTCAATGTAAGGAAGGGAATCCCGGTTTGGGTAGATCTCCAGTTTGCCAACATCAGGAAAATTTGTTGACATTGGGCTCTTGAACAGGTCGGCAGGAGTCACATATATAGTTTTACCATCTTTCAAAAAGTTCCCGTCGTTGTTGCTGGCCATTACAACGCCTTTTGGACTCCAAGAGAATTTGTAGTTGAACGGGTTGTCACAGGCCTCAGGGGCTGGTAATGCACCGCAAAGGGAGTAGAAAGCTGATATTTTTCCTCCCTGGCCATGTACATGATCAATGATACGCATAGCCGACATGTGGTCAATGCCCGGATCTAGGCCGAGTTCGTTCAGGATGATGATCCCGGCATCTTTTGCCTCCTGGTCCAGCGCTTTCATCGGTGGTTTCACATAGGATGTTGTTACCATATTCTTTTTGTGATGAAGGCAATGTTTTGCAACCATCACATGGTAAGTCCATGGCAACAGGCTTACCGTGAGGTCATGGCTTTTTATCAGTTGATTCAGGGTACTCTCGTCTTCCACCGTCCAGGCAAGAGCTGTCCCATTGGGATGCCCGTCAATCATATCATCAGCTTTTGATTTGGTCCGGGTGGCAACCGTGACCCTGTAATTCTTATCAAGCAGATATTTCACAATCGGTTTTACCACCATTCCTGCGCCCAGGATCAATACATTTTTCATAGGTTAATCTGTTTTTTTGGACAAAAGTAAAAGGTTTGAATGCTTGATTGCAGTTTTTCAGTATTTTTTCTCAATAAATGTAATACCATTTTTTCCGAGCTCCTTCAGAACCGGTTCATAGATTGAACGCTCCAGTGGCAACTGAACGCCTGTGGCAGCTATTTGACCCGTCATGATCATTTTTACTGCTATGGCTACCGGAAGGCCTACTGTCAGGGCCATGGCTGTATGTGTGTTGTCAATGCCCTCAACAACCATAGAGGAGACAATGGTTTGTAGTTTTCCTTCCAGCTCATATTCAAAGCGATGTTGCATCACGATCATGTCTTTATCATCGGGATCAAGTCCCCATTTTCCCTCAAGCCGTTTTTGGAGTATCTGGGCTGGTGTAGCATGTTGCAGCCCAATTTTTTCATCCTCAAATAAACCCAGCCACCGTAATTTATACATATCGTAGGAGTCTGGCTGAAGGCCTGTATATTCAGCAAACTTTTCCTCCACCGAAACATCTTTTTTATATTTCAGAAAACTATTGATGAACTCCCGGTAGGTGAGGTTTTCTGAGTTTTCGACCATGTAGGAGTGATCGGTCGCTCCAATCTGAACCAGTGCATTCCATGTTTTTGAAAATCCGGGTCTTCTGATAGTCCCCCGGAACATGGTCGGGATATCTTCAATACCATATTCTGAGCGGTATTTCAATGAATCCCTGTTGGGATAAACCTCGAATTCTCCATATCCGTCAATGTGAATGGTCTGCAGCCGCGTAAATACCTTGTGGTAGGGTACATATTTGTAGGAACCATGGCTGATAAACTGGGCTCCACCATAACCTGCCATGACAACATTGCCGGGGTTCCATGTGAATTTGTAATTCCACGGATTGTTATCCGATTTAGGTGCCACCAATCCGCCGGTAGAAGATCTGAAAGCAAACAGTTTTCCTCCTATATCCTTGATCCTGTGAAGGATACTCATGGCCGACATGTGATCAATGCCAGGATCAAGCCCCATTTCATTGAGAAGTATGATGCCGTTCTCTTTGGCTTCGTGGTGAAATGATTTGATCTCTTTTGTGACATATGAAGCGGTAACCAGATCTTTGCCGAACCTGATGCAGTTTCGTGCTACCGGCAAATGCATCTTTGCCGGTAACATGGAGACCACGAGGTCGGCTTTCGTAATCTCATTTGCCCGCTGATCATCATTGAACACATCAAAAGCAAATGCAGAACCGTTTGGATGTCCATTGATACGCTTTTTAGCGGTTTCTTCCGACATATCACCTGCCCTCACATGCCAGTTATATTCTGTGGAACGGTCCAGCAGGTATTTGATCAGGCTTGGAGTGGATAACCCTGCTCCGAGGATCAGAATTGTTTTCATACTTGATGTTAAATGTACTTTTTAAGGTATTGATAAGCCGGAGTGAATTTGCCCTGGTGCAGGATTAAAGCTTTTTTGACAGGTAATGGGAGACTGAGCCTGTCATATGGCAATGTATAGTCACACGAAGCGATTGCCGGAATATACCGGAGCATTGCATTGCTGAACGCAATGGATGATTCGCGTGGCAGCTCGCTGGGAAGGATATCTACCGCCATGATCAGTAGCCCTTCTCCTTTAAAGCCCATGACAGGATTCCGGTTGAAAGGGTTGTAAACAAAGACAGGGTTTTCAATTTCGGTTCCTTGATGTGTGCATTCAATAGAGCCATCCGGGTCGCAGGTGATGTCACCTATGACGGTTAATTTGGGTGTTCCTTTTTTGAACAACTTCTCCAGGTAATCTTTGGTCACGATCCGTGGATACCTTGCATCCCAGTACATACAATTCATGAGAACCGAAAGATGGGGAATGTATTGCTCAAAAATACTTTTGTACTTTTCAGGTTGCGTATAATAATTCTGAAGTTCAAATTTCTCAGTGCTGTCAACTGATGCGGATAAATCCGATTCTTTGAAAACAATCTTGTATAGCACGTTGAGGGGTAGGTCTGGACGGTTTCTCAGATCAAGCAATTCATTGGGAGAAATTTCCCTGATGGGCAACAACCCGGCGATCTCCTGGGCGCCCTGCGATACATTTCCGTATCCCGTGAAACCTATCGTTAGCGGAGAGATTTCAGCAGGCAGACCCACTTCCGTTATTTTCCGGCCGACCTCTGAAACGATGGTCCGCGCTTCATCCAACGAATGGTAGGTGTGCGACTGCCGTATTTTTAAAAAGGGTGTTTCGATTCCCAGTTCTTTGAAACGCTCTCCAAGCGACCAAAGCGAATTGATCATGCCGGCAAGTCCGGCAAACCGGCCAAAAAATATCAACCGTTGCCCCTGATCATTTTCAATTTTTTCATAATCAATGAGGTTCACGCTCTTTTCAATCATCTTCCGGAGCATGGGCATGTTGTATGACTGGCCCTTCACAACATGAGAGAAAAAAATGTAGGTTTTACCTTCTTCAAAATAGTGCTCAGGGATCTCCTTCACACCAAAAATCACACTGGCTTTCCTGAGGTTATCAACGATTTTTGCGCCGACTTTTTCATAATCACAATGTGTAAAAACCCTTTTGGGTGATTTTTCAACCTGTATTTCAAGTCCGTGTTCCCTGATTAGAAGGCCAGTATGATCCGGGATGACGGGTACGCGTCTTTCCATCACATATTTATCCTCGTGCCTGATTCCAATGATGTGTTTCATTCCTGGTAAAATCATATAACTTTTTTTTCTGCAATTCGATCACCTGATGGATTACAAACCGGTGGCAAACTTATTATTTTTATACCTGCTGAACAAAAGAAAAGCGATAAATAATAAAGGTCTGCATAAATATAAGTGTTGATTTGGAAGCATCACAGCATGCCGGTGACACAAGACAACCATTGTCCTAAATTGGGGGTTTTAGTACCTTTGCTGCTCGTTCCTAACTTAATGATTTAACGTAAGTGATGAAGAAGTCAGGTATTTTATTGTTACTATTGTCGATGGTCATCGCTTCAAATTGCCTCAGCAGAGGTGATGATGAGCGTTCTTTTAAAAAATTAATTGCTAACTGCGCAATACCCCTGGAAAACAGTGGTAGCCTCGATCCGTTGATTGAAATGTCTTCAGGTAGGAAATTAGTTCTGCTGGGAGAAGCAACCCATGGAACCCGTGAATTTTATGCCTGGCGCGATTCAATCACCAGGCGATTGATCTCTGAAACAGGGTTTAATTTTATTCTTGTGGAAGGTGATTGGGCAAGCCTGTTTCTTTTAAACCGATACGTGAAAGGGCATTCAGATTTCTCAACTGCAACAGAGGTCGTACAACAGTTCAACCGCTGGCCCTCCTGGTTGTGGCGGAATCAGGAGGTTGTTGCCCTTGCTGAATGGCTCAGAGATTTCAACCAACAGAGGCCACCAGAAAGAAAAGTCGGATTCTATGGAATGGATGTTTATGATGAATGGTCATCCTTTGATGAGTTAATGACGTCCCTTGAGGCGTATGATGCAAATCTGGCAGGTAAAGTCAGTGAATATTACAATTGCATGAAGGCTTTTGAACACGATAGCTGGCATTATGCCATGTCAGTTTCAAGGGGTTACAATGCCTGTGCTCCATTTTTGAAAGCCGCATTCGATTTCCTTGAAGGAAACTTGCAAACCGATGACCAGATGTCGGCTTATGATAAGTTGTACCTGGTTCAGAATGCACGGGTATTTAAGAATGCGGAAAAATTTTACAGAAAAGCAGTCAGTGATCAGGGTGCATCCTGGAACAGCCGGGTTATGCACATGTTTGTTACTTTGCAGGCCATGCTTGATTTTTATGGTCCTGAGGCTAAAGCAATAGTATGGGCACATAATACACATATAGGTGATGCCCGTGCTACGGATATGGCTGCGCAGGGACAGATCAACATTGGCCAGTTGGCAAGGGAGCATTTTAATGCTGAAAAAGTATTATTGTTGGGATTTGGCGCATATAAAGGACAGGTCATGGCAGGCAGGCAATGGGGACATGAGATGACAGAATGCATCATGCCCGAGGCAATGCCCGGAAGTTTTGAGGATCTGCTTGTAAGAATGTTGGGGGGTGATTTTTTATTGATGATGAATCCAAAACTTAAAAAACATCCTTTCATGAGGAATAAAATCGGCCACCGGGCAGTAGGAGTGGTCTATAATCCTGATCATGAGCGCTATGGAAATTATGTGCCTACCATCCCGGGTGAACGATATGATGCTTTCATTTTTTTTGAAAATACAGCACCGCTAAATTTCGTTGAATAGGGCATTTGTTTTTGAAAAAAACCAGATGTGATGACCATGCCTGGTTTAACTTTTTTCCCGATCAGAAGTATAAGGTTTGAAAAATGTACCCTGAATGCATAAATATATCATAGTATCCCCTGTCAGAAATGAGGAAGCATTTGTAGAGAGAACGATTCAATGTGTGCTGAACCAAACAGAGCGGCCTCTTGAGTGGATCATTGTGAATGATGGATCTTCGGATATGACACAGGCAATCATTGAGAAATTTTCGTCAGTGCATGACTGGATTCAATTAGTGAATCTTGAGGACAGAGGTTATTATTATCCGGGAACGGGTGTTGTGAATGTCATCAAAAAGGGGATGGAAAAAATATCAATACCTGATTGGGACTTTTTGGTTAAACTTGATTGTGACATTACAATTGACCGGGATTATTTTGAGAATATTTTTGAGGAATTTGACAAGAACCCAAAACTGGGTATCGCGAGTGGGGCAGTCTATTATACGGATGGCGAAACGGAGGTCAGGGAGAAATCACAATCTGACCATCCCTGGGGTGCATCGAAAGTCTACAGAAAACAGTGTTTTGCAGATATCAATGGCTGGAAAGCTATTCCGGGCTGGGATCTCGCTGATCTTCTGTCTGCTCAGATGAAAGGCTGGGAAACAAGGTGCTTTGATGCGTTTAAAATTTTACATTTCAAAGCATCAGGATCACGGAGAAGCGGATTAACCGGTGGAAAGTTTTTATTGGGTAGGTTTTTGTATCGTTATGGGTATAATTTTTTTTACACCCTATTGAAAGGGATTTACAGAATCCCTGAAAAACCTTTTCTAATTGGCGGTTTGAGTTTAATTGGTGGATATTTGTATGCATTTCTGCGAAATGAGCGTAAATTATTTGACCGGGAAATGCGAAGGTTTCTGAGGAAAAAACAACAGAAATATTTCATGGAAGGCCTCAAGCGGAAATTTTCTTTCAAACCAATGGATAACAGGTAACAATCATCAAAAAAAATATCCCTGGGTGACCAAATGTTAAAAAAGAGCTTTTATAATATCATGATGGATGTGCTAACAACAAAAGAAACACTGGCCATCTGTGAGGAATTTGTAACATCAGCCTCTAATCATCTTATATTTTTTATCAATGCCCACTGCTTTAACATTGCTCAAAAAAACGAAGCATACCGGGATGCCCTTAACCAAACCGACCTTCTTTTAAATGATGGAATAGGTATTTATCTTGGAGCAAAAAAACTGGGAATACAGATCAAAGAGAATATGAATGGGACTGATTTTATACCCAGGATTCTTGAATTTGCAAAAGAACATAAGCAAAATGTATATCTGCTTGGTGGAACAGATGGTGTGGCTTTACAGGCAAAAATCAGGACAGAGGACAAAATCCCGGGGATTTCAATTGTCGGTGTGCGAAATGGTTATTTTGATTTTCAGAATGATCAGGCGGTTATAGATGATATTATCTCCAGAAAAACTGATATTCTTATTGTTGGGATGGGCGTTCCGCGGCAGGAACTTTGGCTGACTAAAAATAAAGATCTTCTGAGGGGAGTGAAAATAAGTATTGCAGGTGGCGCTATCCTTGACTTTATCTCTGAGAAAGTGGTCAGGGCTCCAAAATGGATGCAAAAGAGCGGAACCGAATGGGTCTTCAGGCTGCTGCAGGAACCTGCAAGGCTTTTCAAAAGGTATGCCCTGGGAATACCTTTATTTTGCTATTATATTATTAAAATGAAATGATCAAAACCCTGACCGGGATAAGGCTTATGAAAAATCCTGAACAAGCCGGATAAATATTACGCCGGTCATTTGGTTTACCCTACCTTTGCATACTGGTCTGATAATAGTCTTTCATGGTTGATATGAAAAGGGTGTACAACCTTTATAGGAGGTGCAATGTAATGGAAGATAACGTATCTGCTAATACAATTGATCATTGAGAAAACATCCATACTATCCATACTTTGCTGCGGTTATCTCCATGTTGCTTTGGGGGATGTCGTTTGTGTGGACAGCAGTTGTTCTGGAGGTATATCCTCCGGTTACTGTAATTTTCCTTCGGCTTCTGATCTCCTGTTGTTTCTTGTTTCTTTTTGTCTACCTCACAGGCAGGATGCAGCGTATCAGAAAAGAAGATATCTGGCTGTTTCTTGGATCGGCATTGTTCAATCCGTTTTTTTACTTCATTGGTGAGAATTATGGTGTATTACTTACTTCGCCCACCATCAGCGCAGTAATTATTGCCACAATTCCCTTATTTGCACCTGTGGCGGCCTTTGTTTATCTCCGTGAAAGACTAAATCCTCTCAATATCACCGGTATTATCGTATCGTTTGCTGGTATTATCGTAATGCTGGTTAGCCCCGACCTTTCATTTCAAACTGCACCATTAGGTGTTCTGGCGTTGATATTTGCAGTATTTAGCGCTGTTGCATACGCTGTATTTCTTAAAAAGCTTACGTCACGTTATTCATCATTGTTCATCATTTCTGTCCAGAATTTGTTGGGAATACTCTATTTCTCTCCAATATTTTTCATCGTTGAGTGGGACCACTTTCGTACAGTGCAGCCTGGTCCTGTGGTTATTGCTTCACTTTTTGCACTCGCTGTTCTTTGCTCATCGGTCGCTTTTGTGTTATTCACGGTTGCGGTGCGCGAAATAGGCGTGGCCCGATCAAATGTATTTGCAAATTTGATCCCGGTTTTTACAGGTGTGTTTTCCTTTTTTGTAATCGCAGAGCAACTTGGAATACAGAAAATTATGGGGATTATTATCGTAGTGGCGGGACTTTTTCTTTCACAACTGAGCCGCAGGAAGTTATTACAAAATAAAAATCAAAAATTATCCTTATGAAGGTAATTGTTTTAGGTGCTGGGCTTGTGGGTGGACCCATGGTACTCGATCTGGCCGGAGACCTTGATATACAGGTTACGGTTGTTGATATCAATGAGAAGAATCTGTCAAAGTTTACCGGGAAAGGTGATATCAAAATTATCCAGGCAGATCTTTCCAAACCAGAAATCATTGGACAATTGGTCAAACCATTCGATATGGTTCTAAGCGCTGTTCCCGGATTTATGGGTTTTCAAACCCTCAAAACGATCATTGAAGCCGGAAAGAATGTGGTTGATATTGCCTTCTTTCCTGAGGATATGTTTGATTTGGATGCATTGGCAAAGAAACATAGTGTAACTGCAGTTTCTGATATGGGAGTTGCTCCCGGAATGAGCAATTTGCTGGTCGGTTATGCGGATCATCTGCTTGATAAAACTGAGAAAGTGTTGATTTATGTCGGAGGATTGCCGAAAATCCGCAAATGGCCTTATCAATACAAGGCCGTATTTTCTCCGGCTGATGTCATTGAAGAATATACCCGGCCTGCCAGATATATTCAGTACGGCCGTGAGGTTGTAAAACCAGCCCTGTCAGAGCCTGAACTAATGGATTTTGATGGAATTGGGACGCTTGAGGCTTTCAATAGTGATGGTTTGAGAAGTATTGCCCGGACTGTCAAAGGAGAGTTTATGGTTGAGAAAACCCTTCGTTATCCAGGACATATTGAGCTAATGAAGGTATTCCGTGAGTCGGGCTTTTTCAGCCAGGATGAAATTGATCTCCATGGGGTCAGGATTAAACCCATTGATTTCACAAGCAGATTACTTTTTGAACAATGGGAGCTTCACGAAGGAGAGGAGGATATTACGGTGATGAAAGTGATTGTGGAAGGCGTCAGGAGTCTTGAGAGAGTCACACTTACCTGGGATTTATTCGACACTTTTGATCATGAAACTGGTATTCATTCCATGGCCAGGACCACAGGATATGCTGCCACTACAGTATTGAGAATGATCAAATCCGGGATGTTTACACAAAAAGGTGTCATTGCTCCTGAAATGATTGGAAAAGATGAAAAGTGTGTTGATTACATTCTCAGAGGGCTTGCAGAGCGGGGGGTGATCTATCGGAAAAAGTTGACAACAGCGACACTTTAACAGGCCTGTCAGCCGTTAACTTATTGT
>JBLRXC010000066.1:0-14899 GCA_047920975.1 Bacteroidales bacterium
CTTTCGTGATAAGTTCAGTGTCAAGGTTGACTTTTCTTTCCTCTTTCAGGTGATCAATGATCTCCTCGAACGGATCAGCATCTTCTTTGGAGTCGGGTTTCATTTCGAGAACGACATCTCCGAACATCTGCACAAACCGCCGGTATGAATCCCACGCAAAGCGCTCGTTCCCGGTCCTTTTGGCAATCCCTGCCACAGATTTGTCATTCAGCCCCAGGTTCAGAACGGTATCCATCATTCCTGGCATGGAGGCTCTGGCCCCGGACCGCACGGAAAGGAGACAGGGATCATCATTGTCACCGAATTTTGTACCCATGATCTTCTCTATGTTCATGACAGCCTTTTCGACTTCCGGCCTGATCAGTTCGATCACCTGTTCTCTTCCAGCCTTATAAAATAATGTACAGACTTCGGTCGTGATGGTAAATCCCGGCGGTACTGGTACACCGATCAGGTTCATTTCAGCCAGGTTAGCACCCTTGCCTCCGAGTAAACCCTTCATCGAAGCATTTCCTTCTGCTTTCCTGTTTCCAAATGTATAAACAAATTTTTTCGCCATAATTCAATGATTTTTAAACTTTTATTATTGTTTTATTGATTACATATCCAATCCCTTAACGGGGGTGCAAAGGTATTGAAAAATTTATGAGAGATGCAGGTGACAGGATATACAATTGCTATTTGAACCGGCGGGAAGTCTCCTAAAATAATCCTGTTGCCACACCCAAAAAGTGGACTTAAAGCTTTTAAAATGCAAAACCTGCCGGGAGAACGGATATTGGAGACTACCTGTTTTTTAAACCATATATTGCCCAGTTAACCATTCCGGCGAAGGTATTGAAATCAATTTGATGACCCAGCCAGTGGCAGGTGATGATCCGCTGATAAGTTTTTTTTGAGAATTTTTCATTGAAAACCTTCAGGGTATAGTTGGGATTGATGGTGGCATCGTTCTGGCCCAGGACAACGAATCTGGCAGGACACATGAGGTTTTCAATCACAGGTATTTTTGAATAAAAAACATCGGTATAATGCATGGCCGGGTTGAACAAAAGACAAGGCAAACCAAGGTCTTCGGCCAGTGTATTTCCTATGTAACCTCCGAGGGAGCTTCCGACGATGAATTCAATTTTTTTCCGGATGGCCGTATCTTTCAATGTTTCATAAACACCAAGCTTTTGTCTGTAATTCAGATGAAGTGCCGTGGGCTCAAGGCCTGCCTCTTTCATGATCTGAGTCTTTTCGGGTACCGGATGACTGTCAATTCCGTGAATGTATAAGGTTCTCATCAATATCTATCAATTTGCCGCAAAGCTAAATAAAATCCGGTGGCAGTTGATCTACAGGGAATCAAAAAAATAATTTTTCATTTTCTTTGCATAGAATAAAAAATAATCTACTTTTGCAACCCCAAAAAACAAAGTAACAAGATGAAACGAACATTTCAACCATCGAAGAGAAAGAGGGCCAACAAACACGGCTTCAGGTCAAGAATGGCAACCAAGAACGGCCGGAGGGTATTGGCTTCAAGGCGGGCTAAAGGAAGGAAAAAACTAACAGTATCGGATGAGGTGCTTGATAAAAGATAATAGATGGTAAGTTAATTTACTATACGCTAACAGGGAGATGATCACCGGATTGTCTCCCTGTTGCTTTTTATCATATGACCGATGGTTTTTTAAATAATGTCCTAACTTTGCGGATCAGATTATTCCGTTTCACGGAAGCAGACTCAAAAGCATTAAATTAAATTCAATGGTCCGGATCATTTTCATTATTCTCGTTGTATACCTGCTTTACAGAATTTTTATCCGTTATATGGTTCCCATGATAGCCAGGTATTTTATAAGGAAAGCCGGCCAGCAGTATCAAAAGCAGCAGGATTATATGAACAGGAATGACAAAGACCGGTTTTCCCAAAATCATGAAAAGCAAAAACCTGATCTCGGAGAGTATGTTGATTATGAAGAAATTAAGGATGATAAACCAAATCCCTAAACAATGAATAAAACGGTAGTCACGAAAATTTTTCCCTACTTCATTGCAATTGTCGCATTTGTGATCATTTCACTGGCTTATATGAGTCCTGTACTTGAAGGGAAGCGGCTCCAGCAAACCGATATCATCAAACACAAGGGAATGTCAAAAGAGATATTTGATTTCAGGGAAAAAACAGGAGAAGATCCTCTCTGGACCAATTCCATGTTTAGTGGTATGCCTGCCTACCAGATTTCAGTCCTCTACAATGCCAATCTGGTCAGGCATATTGATACTGTTTTTCGCATGGGAATGCCTTTTCCTGCTGCCATGGTTTTCTTATACATGCTGGGATTCTTTATATTGCTTATGGTACTGCGGGTCAATCCCTGGCTGGGTATTGCGGGTGCCATTGCTTTTGGGTTCTCGTCCTATTTCTTCATCATTATTGAAGCGGGTCATAATTCAAAAGCGCATGCCATTGGATACATGGCTCCGGTAGTGGCTGGTGTGATCCTTGCTTACAAGGGGAAATACCTCCCTGGAGGTATCATCACCATGCTGTTCATGGCCCTGGAGATCAGAGCAGGACACCCACAGATCACATACTATCTGATGATCCTTTTGTTGCTGTATGGCATTGCTGAATTCGTTGATTCCATCAAAAACAACCGGTTAATCCATTTTCTTAAAGCAGGATCTATTGTTGTCATCGCTGTATTGATCGGTGTTCTAACCAATATTACAAGCTTATGGGCAACTTATGAATATGGCAGGGAGACCATCCGCGGAAAAACAGAATTGACTGCAAATCAGGAAAACCGAACCTCCGGACTCGATATTGACTACGCGACCCAATGGAGTTACGGCATTGCAGAGACCGGAACACTGCTGATACCCAACTTTCACGGGGGCGCATCCGGGGGGAAACTGAGGGAAAACTCCAATGTTTTCAAAGCGCTTGTCGACAATCAGGTTCCGCGAAATCAGGCACGTGAATTTATCAAAAATATGCCAATGTATTGGGGCACACAACCTTTTACATCGGGACCGGTATATGCAGGTGCCATCGTGGTATTTCTTTTTATTTTCGGACTTTTTCTTGTGAAAGGTGCTTTCAGGTGGTGGCTACTTTCTGCAACACTGCTATCCATTTTACTTGCCTGGGGAAAGAATTTTCAGCCGCTGACTGAGTTCTTTCTGCACTATTTCCCGGGGTACAACAAATTCAGGGCAGTTTCGATGACCCTGGTGATCGCGCAATTTGCAATGCCCCTTCTGGCTTTTACCGCTTTGAACGAAGTATTTAAGGGAGAAAGAACAAAAAAAGAACTGATGCATGCCCTTAAACTTTCGCTCTACGTTACCGGTGGATTTTGCCTCATCTTTGTACTCATGCCTGGTGCCTTTTTCAGTTTTTCCAGCCCGGCCGATGTCCAGCTCAAACAATCCTTTCCCGATTGGCTAATGCTGGCCATCACCGAAGACAGGCGAAGTATGCTTCAGATGGATGCTCTCAGATCACTGGCTTTTATCATGCTGACAGCGGGTTTAATCTGGGCAATGATTCATGGCAAATTAAAAACCGGATATGCGCTGACAGGAGTCCTGGTACTGGTGATTGTTGATATGTGGCCGGTCAATAAACGGTATCTCGACAATGAAGATTTTGTAAGCAAGACGAGGATGGAAAGACCTTATACCAAAACCCCGGCAGATGAACTGATATTAAAAGACAGTGATCCCCATTACAGGGTATTGAATCTTACCGTTGACCCTTTTGCCGATGCAAGCACATCCTATTTTCATAAATCGATTGGAGGCTACCATGGTGCCAAGCTCCGCAGGTATCAGGAGTTATATGACTACCATATCAAAAGGAATTTCAACATCGGAGTACTAAACATGCTGAATACAAAATACGTCATTCAACCGGATGAGAACCGGCGCCCTGTTGTTATTCCAAACACGGAGGCTTTGGGAAACGCATGGTTTGTCAGTGAGATGATGATGGTTGAGAATGCCGATGCAGAAATTGAAGCGCTCGGAGGTTTTGACCCGGAAATAACAGCCATCATTGACAACCGTTTCAGTGATCTGCTCGAAGGATTCACGATTGAACCGGATCCTTCGGCGCTGATCTCTCTCATCGAATACAAACCCAATCACCTGAAATACCAGTCGAACACCAGCAAAGACCAGGTGGCTGTTTTCTCTGAGATTTACTATCCGCACGGTTGGAATGCCTATGTTGATGGAGAGCCTGTTCCGCATTTCAGGGCCAACTATGTGCTGCGGGCCATGATCGTTCCCTCCGGCAAACATTTGATTGAATTCCGGTTTGAACCCAGGGTTTACACAACCGGTGAAAAAATATCTTTTGCCAGTTCCCTGTTGCTGCTGCTGGTGTTTTTCGGATATGCCGCATTCGCAGGCAGGAATTATCTCAGGAAAAAGGAATGAAGCGCGTTCTGATCATAACCTATTACTGGCCGCCAGGATCAGGTGCCGGTGTTCACCGCTGGCTGAAGTTCGTTAAATACCTCAGGGATTTTGGATGGGAACCCATTGTTTATACCCCCGAAAACCCTGAAAACCCTGCCACAGATTACACACTTGCTGAAGAAATCCCCGAAGGGATAGAAGTGATCAGGCGAAGGATTTGGGAACCTTATGCCGCTTATAAAAAGTTTGTCGGGCGCAAAAAAAATGACCGCATCAAAACCGGTTTTTTATCGGAACATGATACACCGACGGTTACTGAAAAAATTTCGGTTTGGATCAGGGGTAACCTGTTTATTCCGGATGCCCGAAGGTTCTGGATCAGACCTTCTGTCAGGTTTTTATCCAAATACCTTAAAAAAAAACCCGTTGATGCCATTGTTTCAACCGGCCCTCCGCACAGTATGCATCTGATTGCACTGGTATTGAAAAACAAGACAGGAATCCCATGGCTTGCCGATTTTCGTGATCCCTGGACAAACATTGATTATTACCATGATCTGAAGCTTACAAAAAAAAGTGATGCCAGGCACCGGCAAATGGAAAAAGAAGTGTTGCTGTCGGCCGACAGGGTGGTTGTGGTCAGCAATGGAATGGCTAAAGAATTTGACCAAATCCAACCGCGATCCTATCAGGTTATTACCAATGGTTTTGATCGTAAAGCAGAACCAATGAATCCTGGTCCCGGGAGCAGGTTTTCACTGGTACACATTGGCTCTCTCGCACCTTCGCGTAATCCGGAAAGTCTCTGGAAAGCAATAAGTCAGATGGTTTCCGCGGTGGAAGGATTTAAAGATGATCTGGAAATCAGGCTTGTCGGACAAATTGACCGTTCAGTGAAGAACATGATCACACAATATGATCTTGATCAGCATACCCGGTATGAATCCTTTCTGAGTCATACGGATGCATTGAAGGCTCAGCAGCAGGCACAGGTTTTATTGCTGATTATCAACAATACACCCAATGCCAGCCTGATCACTCCCGGAAAAATGTATGAGTATCTGCAGGCAGGGCGTCCGATCCTCTCCATTGGTCCGCACGGGGGTGATACTGCACACATCATTGCAGAGACTAAATCTGGTCAACATATCGGATTTTCAGATACATCCGAAATTAAAAATACACTGCTTGAATATTACAGGCAATACAAACAGGGAACACTACAGGTTCACCCCGAAAATATTGAACGTTTCTCATCACGCTCATTAACAGGGAAAATGGCAGCGGAACTTGACGCGATGTTCGGTTAGAACATTTGTAAAATCAGCCTTTAACTCTTTTGTCGCCCGGTTTCAAACCATCTGAAGATGATCGTGAGCAATAGAAATGTATTGGCTACTGTGTAAAAAGTGGATGAGTGCTTCAGGCCAAACACACCGCCTCCCTTAAGAAAATCAATGGCCCCGCCAATCATCAGTATCAGTGCAATCAATGCACAGATCCAGCTCAATGTGATGAAAATTTTCATTGTGTGCCAGTTTAAATGGTTGATTAATGATCCTTCATTCATAAGGAAAAAAATAAAGGAAAGTAAAATTAATCAAAAACTATTATAACCAATCAACCATTTTCCGACCGGAAGTGATATTTTCCGGGTTTTGGTTCATGAAATGAAGTCATTGGTGTCAGGTTAGGCCTCGTTGATCACCCGGTTGACAAATTCCGATATCTTGTAATCGGAGTTGAAAAGCTTGTATAATTCTCCAATGATTGGATAATTGCATTCGGCATCATTAGATTTCGAGATCTCTTCACAAAAAATATTTACTGCAATTTTCCCTTCCAGCACCACTTTACCGGAGATATCATCGGTAAAAAAGCCTTTTCCTATTAAAAGTCCGAGGGTCCGGTTCCTGCTCAGGTCATTCAGGGCAGTAAGCGTAAAGTCACCATAACCACAATAATTGAACATGGTTTCGGTCTTGCCTCCATATTTCAGCAGAATATTTCTCATCTCCTTGAAGGCCTTGGTCAGAAATAAAAACCTGAGATTCGGCGAATTAAAGTGAGCATCAACAATCCCCATGGCAATGGCATAAATATTTTTCAGGATACTCAGCAGTTCCACTCCTTTAACATCTGTGGTGAAGTCAATCCTTACCGGCGTGTCCCTGAACAAATCCCTGAGAAGGTATTCATGAGCCGGATCCTTTGAACCAACGGTGAACCCAGTGGGAAGCCTCTGGATAAGCTCGCGGGCGAATGTTGGTCCTTTGAATGCACAGACCGGATTGGATAGTTTACGGCTCAGACTTTCAGTGATTGTTTTTTGTTCACGGCTAAAGCCCTTGGCCATGTTCAAAAGGATGGCACCGGGTTGAATATAGGTGCGGTGCTCCAGCACATAATCAACCGTCACAATGGACGGAATTGCCAGGAAAATGATACTGCTTTCGCGAAGGATCTCCGGATCGGTAGTTGCTTTCAGGAATCTGGCCAGTTTGATGTTGGGAAAATATTTGAAGTTATTGCGCTTCGTATTGATTGAATCCACCACATCATTTTCAATCGAATAGAGAAAGACCTCTTTATCCCTTTTTCGGGCAATCACATTGCCGATGGCCGTCCCGATAGATCCTGCACCGATTATGGCCACTGAAGGAGGTTGTTCCATGGGGTTAGATATTTTTTGACAAAAATAGGTTAAAAGCGATTCCATTCCAGTCTGCTAAATCATGTTCTCTAAACATGACTGCTCAGGAGCAAAGTGCGGTATGATTTTTACAATGCAAGCAAGGGCAGAACTTCTGTTGCTCTAACATATCAATTCCAACATTTATTAGCCACTTATTTTTGCATTCTATGAAAATATAGTCAGATTGAAATAAGCAAATTCAATCATTCAGAATGACGTAAGGCACAAAATTGTTCCTTGACCAACAGAAAAGAGATTATTAACAATTAAATTTCATTTGTGCAACTTTATGCTTATTTTTGAAGCTGATACTTTATTTTCACTATCTGTTTTGAACTAAAGCAATTTTATCTTGATTTATGCAATGTTTATCAACTATTCAATACTTTTAACCATATCGGAATACATATGACCTAAATAAATAGTTTTTTTTTAATGTGTCCAATGATTATTTATCAATGGTAATAAACCTCTCCATTAAAAGATCGACTGTCATCACCCTGGTTTTTGTATTTATTGCCCTAAGAATATTTGCAGACAATTACTATTGGATTGGAGGAAGTGGAAACTGGTCAGACATTAATCATTGGGCGACTGCTTCAGGTGGAACTGTCTTGCATATCACTCCACCATCTGCCAACGATGATGTTTTTTTTGACGAGAACTCGTTCAATTCTCCTGGTCAATCTGTTAATGTGAATACAGAAAATGCTGTTTGCCGAACACTTAACTGGTCAGCTGTCACAAATTCACCTGCCTTTGAAAATTCCACATCAGTCAATATTAAAATTTTCGGATCATTCATTTTATCACCTTCTATGCTGTGGAATTATGATGGTACGCTTACTTTTGAGTCAAACCAGGCAGGTAACATTTTATTAACTGAAGCTCAGGTTATTCTAAACAATATAATTTTTGATGGAATTAGTGGTGAATGGGCATTGTCCGATGATCTTTATATTGCCGGCAGTATATTTCTTAACAATGGCAGGTTTCACACAAATAATAAGATCATAGAGTGTCAAGGTTTTCACTCCTCGACCAATAACCCACGAGAGCTTGTCTTAGGTAATTCACATCTTTTTAATGAAGGATCATGGAGCTTAAATTCCACAAATCTAATTTTTGATGCAGGAACCTCAATCCTTTTCATCAAAAATGGAATGGTCAATTCAGGAGACATTACGCTCACTTACAATAAAGTTATTTTTACCGGTGAGAGTTCCTCGCTAAATAATCAAAATCTGTATTCTTTATTTGATTCTATTACATTTGAGGGTCATGGATTGATGAATGGCAACTGCTCTGTTGGTAATCTCGAAATATTTGGGGATGGGGTTATTTATGGAGCTGATACTATTGTTCATGCCATACTTTACAGCGATGGACTATTAATCGGAAGCCACACTATTACTGGTCTAACGATACATGAGCATGCTACCATTCAAGGAAACAATCACATTACATCAGCCTACATTGGTGGAAAAGGAATTATCCGGGAGAGCAATCAGATTGAAGATATCTTTATCAGAGATACTTCCTTTATTTATGACAACAACTCATTTGGTCACTTGTTTATGAACCGAATGGGTTATCTATTTGATAATAATTATGCGCAATACGCTTATTTCAATTGTGATGGACGTTTTGAAGGCAGTCATCTATTTGATACCCTCTACATGACACCCGGGTTTGAATATATCATTGAAGACAGCACAATACAAACCATTAATTATTTTTTGTCGGTTGAAGGCACTTGTAATGCACCAATTTTTATTAAATCATCCGAAAATGGATCGCTTGCGACAATAAACTCTCCTTTTAATCCTGTCACTGGAATGCATTTATCACTTCGCGACATTCATGCAAATGGAATTACTCCGTTTTTAGCTATACAATCTGTTGATTTGGGAAATAATGTAAATTGGGAAATAGATACAATGACCATTAGGGATTTATATTGGGTGAATGGTCAGGGGAACTGGAACGACAGCTTTCATTGGGATGTTACTTCCGGAGGTAATGGTGGTCACTGCCCGCCTACCGAAAGGGATAATGTTTTTATCGATAATAATTCAGTGATGAGCGGGGATATCATTGGTATAAACTCAAGAAATGCAGTTTGCAATAACATGGATTGGACCGGGTCAAATAATCCGGTTTTTTCGGGTCCTGATACCAATAACCTAAAGATTTACGGTTCATTAAAATTCACAAATGATATGAACCTGACATTTTTTGGAGAAACCCATTTTGAAGACACGCTTAGTAACAAGACTGTATATTCAGCTGGCCAGGTATTTCAGAACAACGTCAGGTTCCAGGGAAAGAGTGGTGGTTGGATACTTCTCGACAAGTTTAATTGTGCAGACACAATCTATCACACTTGTGGATCAATTTCAACCAATGGATCACCATTAATTTGTAACCGTTACTCTTCAGCAGGAACTGGTCATCGGAGTCTTTTACTGAACAATGATACTATCCGATTATATGGTGAATCCTTTACATGGGAGCTTAATGGGACAAATTTCGATTTGCATGCCGGTTCTTCTGTCATTGAAACATTTGCTGATTTCTCTGAAATAATTAGCACCAATGCTGAAAGACTGGTTTACAACAATATTTATCAAAAGGGTATTTTCTCCAGATTAACCAATGAAGCATATTGTGTTTATAATTTAGTCACCCATTTAGGGCATGAAAGTTTAATTATGGGTGATTGCACCATCGATACGTCGATAATGTTTGGAAACTCCAGCAAGATAGTTGGAAATGATACTATCAAAACGGTAATTTATCACGGCTTAGATTCATATTTGGAGGGCAACAATGTTGTTGAAATTGCTTATTTTTTCGACGATGGGGCTATTTATGGGTCAAATGCAATTGACACGGCTCTATTTTTTAATTTCGGATACATTGTTGGTGATAACCAAATTGATACGACTATAATTTTTGGAAATGCCACTATAGAGGGCAACAACCTCATCAGGACAGCAACTCTTTTAAATAATGCAACCTTCCTGGGAGACAATATTTTTGATGATTTGAGCTTTACCCATTCTAAGAAGTACTTGTTCGGGCATGATGCAATCCAAACTATCAACCATAATTGGAAAGCAAGCGGCAGATGTACCGGAAGTATTTTTCTAATGTCAGACGAAGATGGAAAGCAGGCTATAATTAACAAGACCAATGGAAACGTAGAAATTGAATATGCCATCATACGTGATGTGAAAGCCGGCGGCCAGACACCTTTTATCGCAACCAGTTCCATAGATCTTGGAAACAATGAGCACTGGGAAATAACTATGGCAGAGCCAATGGCCCTTTACTGGGTGGGAGGAACAGGGAAGTGGAGTGATTCATTGCATTGGGCACCTGTAAGCGGAGGAGAGGGACCTTATTGCGTCCCTACGCCAATTGATGATGTTTATTTTGATGAAAACTCCTTTCTTTTGGTAAATGACACAGTTTTCCTTGATCTTGAAAATGCAACCTGCCAAAACATGAACTGGACCGGTTCTGAACTATTTCTGCCTGTTTTTTCCGGTAACACTGAGAACAGCCTTTACATCTATGGTTCTCTTACTTTCCATGATGCAGTAAACCTGGATTATGAAGGGATTACATACTTTGAATCATGCGAAACCGATCAAACGATCAAAAGCAGCGGTACCGTCTTTAACAACAGCACAATTTTTCAGGGAAGAACAGGTGGATGGGTGTTTATTGATGACTTTTCCACCAAAGAAGATATCATCCTTACTTGTGGCAGTATAAATACAAATGATCATGTTGTTTCTTGCAGAAATTTTCTTTCACCTGATTCCAACCTTCGCGAAATATTACTTAACGATTCTAAATGGATCGTTAATAACAAGTGGATTCTCAATGCGCATAAACTGAACTTTGAAGGAGGCTCAAGCACCATACATGCCGGCTACCTATTCAACACTTTCAACGGCGGAATAATTGTTTACAATGATGTAACCATGAACATCAGTGACCCTTCTTTTAACTCAACCATATCAAATGATAGTGTTTATTGTCGATTCAATAAAGTTCACTTCTTTTCACCAAATAATGGTATTATTCGGGGTGATTGTTCTATTGATTCAGCTTTTTTTGAGAATCCTTCCGGGTTTATTTACGACAATGATTCGATCAATTTTGTATGGTTCAAAAATGAAGGGACCCTAGCTGGGGGAGGGCACCAGGTAAAATCAGTCATTTTTGAGGGTCCTGGTTATATTACCGGCTTCTGTACAGTGAATTCGGCTATTTTTAATGCTTCAGGATTTATAAGCGGAAACAATATAATTGATACCACTATAATAAAGGGAAATGGGAACATTATTGAAGACAATCATTTTAACCACGATGTGAAGATTTATGGTAACGGGCTAATTCAGGGTAGTAATCAGTTCGTTAATTCTGTCTTTTTATACAATCAGGGTGCTCTAATTGGGAACAATGTGATCAATAAGGATCTGGTTATTCATGGTCATGCCAGTATTTTTGGAAACAATTTGGTAAACGATGCCTTATTGTTAGGCTGGGGTGATCTGGGGGGAGCAAACCAATTTGACACCCTTACTTTATCTCCCGGTAAAACCTACACTTTAGGCAGCGGAAATATACAGACAATCAATCATAAGTTTAATATTCGCGGAAACAACTGTTTTCCAATCATCCTTAAATCCAATACTAACGGTAGCTATGCTAGTATTTTCATGAGCTCAGATACTGTTTCGGGTGATTTTATCAATATGAAGGATATCAATGCTTTTGGGGGTGGGGTATTTTACGCCGGGGGCCATAGCACTAACATCTCTAACAATTCGGGATGGATATGGGAGGATGCACCCGGGTATATATATGGTTTGGGGTTTGAGAGTGTCTTCTTATGCGAAGGAGATACACTTGTTCTTTCAACTGAGAATTTTAATGGTAACCCCAATACAATCTACCTTTGGAGCGATGGAACCATAGGGCCAACACTAGCCATTACCGAGCCCGGAACTTATGAGGTTCTTGTTATATATTCTGAAAACTGCGAAGTTCCTGGACAGGTTGTTGTGGAACAACTTCCTGCTCCAGAGATTAACCTGGGTAGTGACCGGGAAATTTGCGAAGGTCTTGAAATTGACTTTATCGATTCTGGGAACTATACAGAATATTTGTGGAATACGGGAGGAACTGATCCTTTAATTTCAGTTTACGAAACCGGGAGTTACTGGCTTGAAGTAACCGGTGATAACGGCTGCAAAAACAGAGATACAGTTTTCCTTCAGGTAATTGCTTTACCAGTTGTTGACCTGGGTCCGGATCAAAAGATTCACAATGACGAATTTGTTGTTTTGGATGCAGGGGCAAATGCTGATTCATACTTTTGGTCAACCGGAGAGACAACACAAACAATTATAGCCTATGGCGTTGAAGGTGGGACAGAATACTGGGTAATTGTTGAATACAAAGGATGTTCCAATGCCGACACGGTCACCATTGATGAGTACCCGGTGTGTTTTGCTGAATTACCAACAGCTTTTAGTCCGAATGGTGACTTTATAAATGACGTCCTTGAAATTTTTGTTTCGGGAGTCATTATACTTGATTTCAAAATCTTTAACCGATATGGTCAACTGGTTTTTGAGTCTTCGGATCATACAGGCAACGAGAGTTGGGATGGTACACATTATACCTTTGGGCAGGAAATGGAAGTTTTCACATTCTATTTGAAAGCTATATGTGAAGATGGGTTTATGATCCAGAAAACAGGAAATATTACCTTACTACGCTAAAAATAATCATAAAAATGTACCTATACATTACATTATACCCTGTTACCCTTAAACCCAAATTCCTGTTTACAACAGTAGTTGGAATTATCCTTTGTTTTCAGACATTCATATGTTTTTCCCAGACACAGCCTGAAATTTGGTATTTCGGTGAACATGCCGGAGTTGATTTTTCAGGTCCTGTGCCAGTACCCCTGACTGACGGAATGATTACAACGTTAGAAGGATGTGCTACAATTACCGGCATTGAAGGCAATATTTTATTTTATACCAATGGCGAAACTGTTTGGACCAAAGATCATTCGATAATGCCCAACGGAACTAATCTTTACGGTCACACTTCATCCACCCAGGCGGCATGTATTGTCAAAAAACCAGGAAACAATCCGTTTCTCTATATCTTTACTACTGACTATTTTACCAATCCAAACGGACTTCGATACTCAATCGTAGACATCAGTTTGAATAACGGGAAGGGTGAGATTATTGAGAAAAACATACCCTTACTGAGTCCGGTTGCTGAGAAACTCACGACAGTCAGACATGGAAACGGAACAGATGTTTGGGTAATCACACATAAGTGGGGTACAGCGGAATTTTTTACATACCTGGTTGATCAAACAGGGATACATGAACCTGTTGTAAGCAGCACTGGTACAGTGCATGCCGGAGGGACTTATGGCTACTACAATTGTATTGGATACATGAAGCCATCAAACAACGGGAATAAAATTGCACTCGCCATATATGACATGGGAGTATTTGAGTTATTTGACTTCAATAAGAATACAGGGGTTATCTCCAACCCCATGGCTTTTAGTGGTTTTAGTAAAAGTTATGGCGTTGAGTTTTCTCCTGATGATTCACGCCTTTATGTAAAAGGTTTATACTCCGGCGATATTTTTCAACTTAATCTGAATGCTGGGTCTTACTATGATATTTTGAACTCAAAAACTCTGATTGGCGTTGCGACAGCCCCTGCCAGTTCACCAAATTATATTTCAGGAGCACTGCAATTAGCTCCTGACGGCAAAATATATGTTTCAAAACATAACAGTCTGTATTTGGGAATCATAAACTATCCAAACTTATTAGGATCAGCTTGTGATTTTTTTGACAATGGATTTTACCTTGGTGGAAAGAAAGCACAGTTAGGACTACCTCATACAGGAATGTCTTCATATCTCTCAATGGATGCTGAAAATTATTGCTTTGGTGATTCAACCTGGTTTTTTATTTTTGGAGCAAATCTATCGATCATTGATTCACTAAGTTGGGACTTTGGAGATCCTTCTTCAGGTGAGAATAATTATTCATCCATGCTGAATCCATTTCATGTCTTTTCCGCACCAGGTATATATTCCGTTTCTGTGGTAATCTATTTTGGCCTTGTTGAGTTTGAACTTTCAAAGGAAATTGAGATTTTCCCTGCCCCATTGGTTAACCTTGGTAATGATACACTGCTATGTTTAGGTCAATCAATAGAGTTGACAGCAGGAAATAGCGAAAATACTTATCTATGGAATAACGGCGCAACTGATACTACTATAACCGTCTTTGAGAGTGGAGTATACTGGGTTCAGGCTACGAATCAGTACGGATGCACAGTCATTGACTCTGTTAATATTGATTACTACCCAATGGCTTGGGAGGATCTAAATCTTGGAGGTGATACTATTATTTGCACTGGAACATCTATTTATCTGAACGCCGGTTCGGGTTATACTTTTTATCAGTGGAATAATGGTTCAAATGATTCTATCATTACAGTAAACACAGCGGGCATATATTGGGTATTTGTTGAAAATCCCTGCGGCTCAGGAACCGATACTATCATCATACAAACATTTCCGGAAACTGTAATTGATTTAGGCCAGGATTCCACTTTATGCTCAGGTGAATTTGTTTTCCTGAACCCAGGGGTCGGATTTCTGGCGTATCTTTGGCAAGACGGGTCAAATAATCAGTTCCTTACTGC
>JBLRXC010000067.1:0-14449 GCA_047920975.1 Bacteroidales bacterium
GTTGTCATGAACCGTTACCGGGATGTCAGGCCGGCCGTTGCATTTATCAATGGCTTCGGGCTGAAAAAGGGCGCCATTGCCTCCACTGTGGCACACGACAGCCACAACATCATTGCTGTAGGAACAACTGATGATGAGATCGCCATAGCCATCAACCTCCTGGTCAGTTCAAGAGGAGGCATCGCGCTGGCTGACGGAGATCGGAGACTTCACCTGCCATTGCCCGTAGCCGGCATCATGACCAATGGTGACGGATTTGAAACAGCAAAGCATTACCAGCAGATCAACAGGGAGGCCAAAGCGCTCGGCTCCGGACTCCATGCTCCTTTTATGACCCTCTCTTTCATGGCATTGCTGGTGATACCCGAACTGAAACTGAGCGACAAAGGGTTGTTTGACGGGAACAGGTTTGAGTTTGTAAGTGTATTTCAGTAAATTATTTTCCCGTTGTTAAGATATTATTTCTACTTTTAGTCCTTTAAAGCTATGTTTTTTACTACTCTTTCAAGATAGTTTAGATAGTGAAGGAATGACCCAACACTACTTACATTTTATATCTGTTGTTAGAGTAAAATAATAGAGGCTAACGAATAAATTACATAACAAAACCACTGTAAATAATTGCTTTTATTGAAACCAAACTTGAGTATTTTATGTCAAAACCTGGATCGGAAGATAAGAATTGGCTGAATAAAATGGCCTCCTCCCTATGGAATAAGTTCTGTTTCTATGCAGTATTTGCTTTTTTAATAACCCCGCAATTATTTTCAGGAGTTTCTCAGAATGCTTCTGGTGTATATGTATGCTCAACCTCGTTCGATAAAGAAAAATATGATAATCAGCAAATTACACAATCAACGGTAATACTTAATCAAGGCTGGAACTGGCGCTCATTTCCCCGTTTGCAGCGTTCCGGAAATGAACCGGACCTGACTGCTTCCGTTTTATCAAGAATTGATATCTTCCCTGTGGAAGTTTATATTGAACATTTAACAGACCCTCCCCAAGGAATCATTGATTTGGAATATGATTTATTCTTTGGTTGGGATGACGGATGGCTAACCGAAGTTCAGAGCACTTTGGGTTATAAATTGTATCTTCCTGAGACTGATTATTCAACACCAAATATTTCACTGTATGGTGCAGTCGTGGATCCGCAAACCGAATTCACCATTTATCCGGGGACAGGTGTTGAGAACTGGCGGGGCTATTTCCTTGAATATCCGCAGGATATTTTCGATTGTGTTCCACAGGAGGTTATGGACGACCTAACATTGATCAAAACACAATACTGGAGCATGGCCAGGGTACCGGGACAACCCTGGTTTTCAAGTGGTAAACGAACACCGCTGGGTTACGGCAGCATGGTGATCTTCAGGACAACCGCTCAACACACTTTTTCCTGGATCGGAAGCAATGACGCAAAAGAAGAAGTTGCACTCCAGCAATCCGAATATTATGAATATGAAGAAAAAGCGGATTACCTGCCTGTGTTTATCGAATTTGACGAATCATCCGATGTACAGGAGATCGGCATCATTGCCGGGGGTGAGGTAATCGGAGCGGCTGTGAGGTATCCGTCAGATACCATCGTACACGTATGCGCATATCTGGAGGGAGTTCCACCCAATACACCGCTTGAATTTGAAACATGGAACGGATATAAATCAACAACCGTGAAAAGGCAAAACTACCTGGCATGGAACGGAAAAACCGGCAGAAAGGAAAACCGGACCATTTATGCAGGTGAAAAGGTTGATGCACACCTGGTTTCGCTGAAAGCCACCGAAATATCATCTGACAGCGATAGTCCGGAATTTCTTACATGTATCCCTAATCCGTTCGGTACGGAAACACGGATTGAATTCAGCATTGCCGTACCCACAAAAGTGAGTGTAGAGATATGGAATGTCAGCGGGCAAAGAGTATATACAATGATAGATGGCGAGGTAGCGACCGGTTTGTACAGCCTCACCTGGAACGGAGATGACAATATGGGTAGAAAAGTACCGCAGGGTATTTACCTGGTGCGGGTTTCAACCGGACTGGGCCATATACTCACTGAAAGAGTGGCATTGATCAAGTAACCTTTACACAGTGCAGAAATGAATAACATGCAACACCATTGCAGACAAGCTCAAATGAATAAGAGACGGTTTATGGATATCAGGCAACCAGACCCGGTAAAAGTAAAATCACCGTCAGACAGTTTACATTCCTGGTTTGGCTTTGCCCCAACAGCTAAAGAGCCGGCCTGCGATGGTGTTTCTTGCCATACAGTAATGAAGTCATTGCTATTGATTGTTGTTTGGGCAATGACATTTTTACCCGTAAATGCCGCCATACTTATTGTAAAACCGGAAGGACCGGGGAACTATACCTCCATTCAAACGGCATACATACATGCAAACAGCGGCGACACGGTACTGGTGTATCCCGGAACTTATTATGAGAACCTCGACATCACCAATAGCCAGGTCAATATTACCATTGCCAGTAAATACCTGATAACACAGGACGAATGGTTTATACACAATACCATCATCAACGGGAATCAGACCAGTTCATGCATTGCCATCCGCAACACCCAGAACGCCATAGTGAAGATCACAGGGTTTACCATTGAGAACGGAAGCGGGTACACCAACGGAGGGGGCGGCGGTTTGTATATCGTCCATGCCAACCCTCACATATCACAATGCATCATTCAATACAATAAGTGCGATGGTGGCGGAGGATTTTACTGTCAGTCTGCAACGGTTCATATTTCCGGGGTCACCATTAGATACAATCATGCGCTATTGGCGGGCGGTGGTATCAATTGCGGTTATGGTTCCAATGTAGTTTTTGACCCGCTGTTCAGGTGCAACATCTACCTGAACTATTCGGGATACGGAGCCGACTTTTTCAAAACCAATTATTCTCCCTATCATCATATCATCGTTGATACTTTCACCGTATTCAATCCCGATGGCCATTTTGCGTTTTCTGCCAATGAACTTGCATTACCGGTGAATGACCTGATCTTTGACATACTGAATCAGAAAGTTGCTCCTGTTGATTCCGACCTGTTTGTGAATCCTGTCGACGGAAACGACCAGTATGACGGCTTAACACCAGGGACTGCCCTGAAAACGATTTCATACGGCCAGAAACTGATCGCATCCAACAACCTTCAACCCAACAGAATCTATCTGAGCAATGGTGTGTATTCATCATATACCAAGGGCGAAAAATTCCCGCTGAACTCACGAAGCTATGTTTCGATCGTTGGTGAGAGCATGGAGAGTACCGTCTTCGACCTTAACTCGGAAACCTATGCTTTCAGAGGTTATGGGTTGATGAAAGATTTCAGCCTGGAGAACATTACTGTAATGAATGGGAATGGTAATCAATACGCTCTCTCAAAACCAGCTGGCATATATATAGGATGGGGTGAGAACGTTCACCTCAATAATCTGACACTGAAGAATGGTATTTCTTCAGGCGAACCAGGAATAAGAGCTGGAAATGTATCACGCATCAGCTTAAAAAACACTCATTTATTATTCAACATGGGAGGATCTTCTTTGATTATAGGAAGTTCCAATAACCAACCCAGAGATTTCTCCATTGTAAATTGCCTGGTTGATCACGCCGAACCAGACGGTAATCCGAATATGGGATATGGCGGGGGCATTGCTATTTTTGGTTATATGAATGGTTCTTTTGGCAATTTGAAAGGAAAGATCATAAACCTTCAATTGACCAATAACCGCTATTATAATGATACTACATGGGGTTATCAGGGGTTTTGGTCGGGAATGGGTATTGGTGATTATGTTGACCTGGTACTTGTAAATGCAACTATAAACGGGAATTCTGTTGAAAATGACACTCTGCCAGTTGCAGTAGGAATTGGCCGTGGGTCAAATGTCGACATTTATAATTCAATCTTTTACGGTGATTCAATCTATGAATTAGCTGTAGGAAGTGCAAACCCTACCAGCATGTTGACAACAGTAAATGTAGGATATTCCAACATAGAAGGAGGAGAAGCTAACGTTTATACCTGGTATAATTACATCCTTAACTGGATGGAAGGCAATATTGATGAAGACCCGTTGTGGGATATGGATTCTGCTTTGCCCTATTCCCTGCAATGGAACTCACCGTGTATAGATGCCGGAATACCCATGTATGAACCGGGTATGGATTATCCTTATATAAAAATTGAAAATGAAAAGATTGTCTTATACACAAGTGCGGGTGATACGGTTCACCTTCCACCTACCGATCTGGCCGGCAACCCGCGCATTGGGAACGGCCGGATTGACATGGGGGCCTATGAATTTCAGGATACGATCACACGAACAAGAGAAATTCCGGTTCAAAAACAGAAGGAAATGAAAATTGAAACGTATCCCAATCCATTTCATTCACATACATCAATTGTATTTTCGATTGAAGAAAAAGCCAGGGTTGAGGTGATCATATCCAATCTGCAGGGAATTCCACTGAAATCATTGATGAATGCAACGGCATCACCCGGCCGTTACAAACTTACCTGGACTGGAGATGATAATTCGGGAGGTTTGTTAAAGCCGGGAAATTATATTGTCTCTCTCCGGTTGAATGGCCAAAATGTCCATTCAGCAAAAGTTGTAAAAGCGGGCGGGTCTCAATAATCCGAACCGTATTCTTTTCCATTCAGCATTTAGAGCTATTCAATATTGCAAAGTGCTTTAATTAGAATCATTCTATTTATCTACATATTTATCTCCCAGAAATATTTTTTATTAGTTTTGCAACGTCAAACAAAACAAAATTATAGAGATGACAAAATTAGTATTGGATATTACCAAGCTCGAGATGGCTGCCAGCAAACTGAGAGCCATTGCCCATCCCATGAGAATAGCCATCATTGACCTGTTGAATGAAAAAAGAAAACTCAGTGTTACGGAAATCTATGAATACCTTGACATCGAACAGGCTTCCGCATCACATCACCTCAATATTTTGAAAAACAAAGGCGTATTGGTCTCCAAAAGGGAAGGAAAGAAAATCTTTTATGCCTTAAAAAACGTGACCCTCACCGAGATCATCGAGTGCATCAACCGCTGCAACGAAGAATAATCAACCCTGCTAAGTACAGATCATTGATTTTATTGCCGGACAGCCAGGGTAAGTTCAATAAAATCCTCTGTCCCGAGTGTTTCCGCACGCTTTGAAAGCAGGTGCGCAACGGAAGGATTCTCATGAAGACCATATTGCCGGAGTGCATTCCTCAACATCTTCCTGCGCTGGTTAAAAGCCGTCTTGACGACTTCGAAGAACAGGTGCTCATCACAGGGCAGCGATCTTAAATCATTTCTTGTCAGTTTCATGACCGCTGACTTCACTGCAGGAGGCGGTGAAAACACATGTTCGCTCACCGTAAAAAGGATCTCAATGTCATAGAAGGCCTGCATCAGGACACTCAATATCCCGTAAGCTTTTGTCCCTTTCGGCGATGCAATCCTTTCCGCGACCTCTTTTTGAAACATACCGATCACCACATTAACCTGATTTCGGTATGCAAGCACCCTGAAAAGGATCTGACTAGAAATGTTGTAGGGAAAGTTTCCGATGACGGTAAATTCACCTGAAAAGAGCTGACTGAGGTCAGACCTCAGAAAATCACACTGTATTAACCTGTCACCGATCTCCGGAATGGACTGGCGGAGGTATTCAACCGATTCGGGGTCGACTTCAATTGCATAGAATTCCGGTATATTTTTCTCCATCAGGTATTTTGTCAGAACCCCGGTACCGGGACCAACCTCGATCAGTGCCCTGGTACCAGTTGGCAGCGCCATGACAATCTTCCGGGCAATGTTTTCATCCCTCAGAAAATGTTGTCCCAGGTGCTTTTTGGGTTTCACCATTGGTTTTTGCTTGCTTTTACTTTCGTGTAAAATGCCCGGAGTTATAAAAGATCAATTGAATTCAATGTTGTAGAAAAACCGTTCTTCCGGCGATACCGGTTCACTGGCAAAATCGCCACGCAGATGGCGGTAACGTTTTCTTGCTTCAACGGTGTAAAGACTTCCGGGGTAATTCATCAGCAGTTTTTCATACAGTTCACGGGCCTTATCTGTGTCTTTAAATTTATCCCCGGTAATATCGGCCAGCATGAATAGTGCCTTGTCGGCTTTAATTTCGTATGGATGATCCGTCACAATCCGGTTCAGGTAAGAAGCCGCCTCTTCGTATCTGTTCTGACTGATCCTGATCTCCGCTTTTTTCAGCAGGACATCATCGAAGATGGGATGCCACCCGGCCAGGTTAAAGATAGAGTCCAGGGTTGCCATTGCGAGTTCCTTTTTATTCCTGTAAACCAGCATATCTGCACGGGCAAAAAGATCAAGGGCAAGGGTTGAAGAATCCGCATCCAGGTTTTCACCAATGAATATCGACATTTCCAGTGCATCGTTGGCAATCAGTTTTGAGGTGGCTGCCTTCAGAACATCCAGTTGTGCCTTTGCCCAATCATACTCACCCAGGTAAAACGAAAGTTTGGCATTTTTAAATTTGGCTTCATGACCGACCGGGTCATTACGGAAGGCTCTCTCAACCTGTGCATAGAGGAGTTTGGCTTCCCAGACATCTCCGGTAAACAGCAAAACATCGGCCAGTTCAATCCTGATCATGGCATTATCGGTTGCATTCACTCCCCTCATTGCAACGGCATTATTCAGCAAAGCCACTGCATCGTCAGTTTTGTCGAGGTAAAAGGCCTGCAGATGCGCAAGGTGTTTCATGATCATGACGGTTGTGGAGTTCCTTCCATATTCTTCAAGCGCAGCGATGTATTCCGATTCCAAATCTATCAGATCTTTGGGCGTGTAACCGGGGGTTTGGATCACTTTCAGGTAGTGAGCGTATAAAAGGCCAATCCTTGCATCAACATAGAGGTAGTTGTTTTTGCCTTTCTTCATCACATATTGAAATGCATCAATGGCCACCTGATATTCCCCGTTCGAAATACAAACCCTGGCCAGATCGATCATCCGCTCGCCATCTTCCTTCAAACGCCGGTCAATGGCCCGTGCCTGGTTAAATGCCTGCACAAAATCCTTGTTCTGGATGCTGAGCCAGAGCAGCATCTCGGAAAAATAGGTCTTCCCGGGCTCTTTTTGTATCCGCTGCAGCAGAGAATATTTCAGGTAATCACTCAGCATATTGTCCTGATCCTCTTCCAGCGCATTCTGCAAACGGTTGCGAATCATCGGGGCATTAAAGCTGTCGTAGTCGATGTAATCGAGCCATGCTTCAATCATGCCCGACACATTCCGGGTTTGCCTGTATAAGTTACCCAGTTCAAGGAAAAAAGGATCATTCACAAGTTCTCTTCCCCTGATGAAGACCTGTGCTGCATATTCTGACTGCGCCCTTGCAAAAAAGGCATTCGACAATTCAATGATCTGTCCCCTGCTGGCCGGCAATTCTTTCAAAACCGACTCAAATTGCCGCTTTGCCTTGGCCTGTTCCCCTTTTTGGGAATAGATGTACCCTAAATCAATCACAAATTTCAGATTCCCGGGATTATCTTTTATTTGCTGTCTGACCAGCTTATCAGCTTTGTCAAATTCGCCCAGTTCGAGCAGGCAATAGAAATAGTATGTATAATAAACGGGATTATTTCTTTCTGCAAATATTCTTTCGTAAAGTACTGCTGCTTTTGCAAAGTCCCGGGTACGAAAATATTGTGCGGCCAGTTGTTCATCACTCTGCTGCGGCGTCTGCATAGCGGGAGTTGGTGGTCGCAGTTCAACCGGCTTCAGGATATCATCTATCTGGGCCCGGGCCGCAGACCCATTAAGAAAAACAGCAACCAGCAATATGTATGGAAATATAGTATTCATCGCATAAATTATCCTCAGAACGCCGGGCTTGGGCGCTTTATTTTAAACAACCATTCTATCCGATTGTTTCAAAACCGGTGTACGGGATCAGCACTTCCGGCATCCGGATACCTGCGGAAGTCTGATTATTTTCAAGCAATGCTGCAACGATCCGGGGTAAAGCAAGAGCGCTTCCATTGAGTGTATGGGCAAGTTTCGTTTTGCCATCCTCATCCCTGAACCGGAGTTTCATCCTGTTGGCCTGAAAATTCTCAAAATTTGAAACGGAACTAACTTCCAGCCAGCGCTTTTGTGCTGCCGAATACACCTCAAAGTCATAGGTAAGCGCGGAGGTGAAACTCAGATCGCCACCACACAGTTTGAGTATCCTGAAAGGAAGTCCAAGCGCCCGAATCAGGGATGCAGCATGTTCGCGCATCTTTTCGAGCGTGGAATATGATCTTTCAGGATGTTCAATCTGCACAATCTCCACCTTATCGAACTGGTGAAGCCGGTTTAACCCCCGCACATCTTTTCCGTACGAACCGGCCTCGCGTCTGAAACAAGCTGAGTAAGCAACGTTTTTGATGGGAAGATCTGCACTTTTCTGAATAGTATCGCGGTAAATATTGGTCACTGGCACTTCAGCCGTAGGTATCAGATAGAAATTATCAAGCGTTGCATGGTACATTTGTCCATCCTTATCCGGCAACTGACCGGTTCCATATCCGGAATCTTCGTTCACAAGCAGAGGAGGCTGGATTTCGAAATAGCCTGCCTCTACAGCTCTGTCGAGGAAGAAGTTGATCAGCGCACGCTGAAGCCTTGCTCCCTTTCCCTTATAAAATGGAAATCCTGCACCGGTCACCTTGCTGCCAAGGTCAAAATCAATAATATCGTATTTCGCAGCCAGTTCCCAATGCGGAAGAGCCGCTTCACCAAGGTCTGGAATGGTTCCTTCCCGGAGGACCATTTCATTGTCTGCTGCCGACTTACCTTTTGGAACCGATTGATGCGGAAGGTTCGGCAATTGCTCAAGCTGCCTGGTCTGTTCACGTGAAACAGAATCAAGGGTGTCGGTCAGCTCTTTGGATAGCTGCTTTAGCTCCATTGTTCTGGCTTTGAGCTTTTCGGCCTCCTCCTTCAGTCCCTGCCTGAAAAGGTTTCCAATCTCACGGGCCAGCACATTTGCCTCCGACAAAGCATCGTCAAGTTTCTTTTGGGTGCTTCGCCGCTGTTCATCCAGGTCAAGAATGGTTTCGATGATCGTACCTGCATCGAAGTTTTTAATGGCAAGCCGGTCAATGACCTGCTGTTTCTGATCCCGTATCAAACTAACTTGTAACATAGGATGTTGTTTGGGGCTGCAAATTTATCCCTTTTTCCCATCAAAGAGCAAATAGTTTCCTGCGAATATCATGGACCCGCACCAGCAAGTGAAACTGACGGCAAAGGTTGGTTTAAAGCATAAAAAAAATCCTTTCCCTGAAGGAAAAGGATTTCCTGATCTTGATAAACCCCTGGGAATTTAGTTCGCGGGTTGTTCTGATTCGAGCGGAAATACGCTGACAAACGACTTGTTGTCCCTGCGTTTTCTGAACTCAACCGTCCCATCGATCAATGCAAATAGCGTATGATCTTTTCCAATTCCCACATTTTCACCCGGGTTATGTTTTGTACCACGCTGCCTGATGAGGATATTTCCTGCTTTGGCAAACTGGCCGCCGTAAATCTTAACACCCAACCTTTTGCTGTGTGATTCGCGGCCGTTTCGTGAACTTCCAACTCCTTTTTTGTGTGCCATTGCTGTATGGTTTTAATTTTTTGTGATTTATTGACAGTCAACGTTTACGCTTCACTTTTTTCTTCCGGCTCTGCAGTTTCCGGTTTTTCCTTTTTGGCTTTCACCTTCTTTGCGGGAGAAGCTTTTTCTTCAACTTTAACTACCTTAGTCCTTGGTTTTGGTTTTGCAACTGCTTTCGCCTCTGCCTTTTCCTCAGTCTTCACCTTTTCAACCCTGGGTGTTTCAACCTTTGGCTCCTCCTCTTTTTTGGCCTTTTTGGGTGCTCCCGTCAGGATATCCTCAATCAGGATCTTGCTTAAATACTGACGGTGACCGTTTTGCTTCTGGTAACCTTTCCGGCGTTTCTTATGAAAAACGATGACCTTATCACCTTTGAGATGTTCGAGAATCTTTGCCTTCACCGTCATGCCTTCCAGTCCCGGGGTTCCTACCGAAATCTTTCCATCATTGTCGTAAAGTAAAACATGGTCGAAGTTCACGGAAGATCCCGGTTCACCCTGAAGGCGATGGACGAAAATTTCCTGCTCTTTTTCAACCTTAAACTGCTGCCCTGCTATTTCAACTATTGCGTACATTGTTATAATTTTTCCTGAAAAAATGGGAGCGCAAAATTAATAAAATTTTTTATTCTGCAAATGTTTTTGTGATTCCTGTTTTAATAATTTTCAGTGCCGCATTTTTACCCGGTTTTATTACATTTGCCAAAAACGAGGAGTATTCATTTATTTTTCACATGAACAGGATTACAAAATTGTTCCAAATCAGGTATCCGATAATACAGGCAGGCATGATCTGGTGCAGCGGTTGGGAACTGGCTTCTGCCGTGAGCAATGCAGGCGGACTTGGGCTGATCGGCTCCGGATCAATGTATCCGGACATTCTGAGGGATCATATCAGAAAATGCAATCTGGCGACTGATAAACCTTTCGGCGTTAACCTGCCGCTGCTCTACCCTCAAACCGATGATCATTTACAGATCATTTTGGAAGAAGGTGTCAAAATTGTTTTTACATCGGCAGGCAATCCGGCAAAATACACCCGGTTGCTCAAAGATAACGGGATCACGGTTGTACATGTGGTTGCCAATGTAAAGTTCGCCAGGAAATGTGAAGAGGCTGGTGTTGATGCCGTGGTAGCTGAAGGTTTTGAAGCAGGCGGGCATAATGGAATTGAGGAGACGACAACCTTGGCCCTGATCCCTCAGGTCCGGCAAGCCGTCTCTCTTCCCCTGATCGCGGCTGGCGGAATTGCTTCAGGAAGGAGTATGCTTGCAGCAATGGCATTGGGGGCCGATGGAGTGCAGGTCGGCAGCAGGTTTGCAGCATCCGTTGAATCATCGGCCCATGAAAATTTTAAAAAAGCCATCGTTGAAGCTACGGACGGTAGTACCAGACTGATGATGAAAAAACTGATTCCTGTCCGGCTTCTTAAAAACAGGTTTTTCCAGCAGGTAAAAGAGGCTGAAGACCGCTGTGCTTCGCGCGAAGAGCTCATGGAAATTCTGGGAAGAGCCCGCGCCAAAAGGGGAATGTTTGAAGGTGACCTTGAGGAAGGAGAACTGGAGATCGGCCAGGTTTCCGGATATATTGATGAAATTAAACCGGCAGCTGACATTATGAAAGAGATGACAGAAGAGTTTAATGCTGCACTGACCGAACTTGAAAAAGTAAGATTTTAAGAAATTGTAACTTTTTCACCTGAATAATTGTATTTTTACCAACCATTGAGCATCGTTCATGATCCAAACTACTTAAGAAACAAAAATGAATTTTGAATTATCTGAAGAACATCTGATGATCAGGCAGGCTGCCCGTGATTTTGCACAAAGAGATCTGATCACGGATGTGATTGAGCGCGACACCCATTCAACTTACCCTACCCAGCATATCAAGACCCTCTGCGAACTGGGTTTTATGGGGATGACTGTTGACCCAAAATATCAGGGAGGAGGTATGGATACCACCAGCTATTTACTGGCATTGGAGGAGATTTCCAAAGTTGATGCTTCCGTTGCCGTCATTATGTCGGTAAACCTTTCCCTGGTCTGTTATGGTTTGCAAAAATATGGTTCTGAGGCACAAAAGGAGGAATTTCTCCCTGATCTTGCAACAGGCAGAAGGATCGGCGCATTTTTGCTGTCGGAACCGGAAGCTGGATCGGATGCAACCATGCAAAGGACTATCGCGGAAGACAAGGGAGATTACTATTTGCTGAACGGGACCAAAAACTGGATCACCAGCGCAGACAAGGGCGGACTTTACCTGGTAATCGCTCAAACCCATCCTGAACTGAAACACAGGGGAATCAATGCTTTTATGGTTGAGAAAAACACGCCGGGTATTTCATTGGGACCCCATGAAGATAAAATGGGTATGCGCAGCTCCGACACCCACTCGGTGATGTTTACGGATGTGAAAGTGCCAAAAAAGAACCGGATAGGTGAAGACGGTTTTGGATTTAAGTTTGCCATGCATGCACTTGAAGTAGGCCGGATCGGCATTGCTGCCCAGGCACTCGGAATTGCAGCAGGGGCCTATGAGAGGTCGGTACAATATGCAAAAGAGCGCAAAGCTTTCGGACAGGAGATTTCCAAACACCAGGCCATTGCTTTTAAGCTGACAGACATGGCTGTCAAAATAGAGAACGGCAGGAACCTTTGCCACAAAGCTGCCTGGATGAAAGACAACGGGCATCCATTTGCAGTGATTGGCTCTATGGCCAAACTATATTGCGCCGATATGGCCATGGAGGTTACTACAGAAGCTGTTCAGATCCACGGCGGATATGGCTATGTAAAAGAATACCACGTTGAACGGCTGATGCGCGAAGCCAAACTGACTCAGATCTACGAAGGAACATCCGAAATTCAGAAAATCGTGATCTCCAGGATGTTGCTCAGGGATTAAAAAAACCTATCCTTTTTCTAATTGATTGGACGGGAGTTTTATATATTTGCCCGTCGATTTTTTGCATTGAATTTTATTTGAATCAAATATATACACATGAAAATTCTGATTTGTTTGAGCCATGTTCCTGATACGACTACCAAAATCAGGTTTGTGAACGATAACACATTATTAGATACCAGCGGTGTTCAGTGGATCATCAACCCCTGGGACGAGCTTGCGCTTACACGTGCCCTCGAACTAAAAGAGTCTTCAGGAGGAGCCATTGAAAAGGTGAGTGTAATCAATGTCGGTCCTGCCGGTTCGGAGCCTACCATCAGAAAAGCCCTGGCCATTGGTGCGGATGATGCCATCAGGGTGAATGCTGAGCCAAAAGACGCATATTTTGTAGCATCGCAGATTGCTGAGGCCGTCAAAGACCTTGGATATGACCTCATCATCGCCGGGATCGAATCAAGTGATTACAACAGTTCTTCCGTTGGAGGCATGCTGGCAGAGTTACTGGGTACTCCTTCCGTTTCTTCCGTTTCTAAAATTGAAACGGATAACGGTAAAATCATTCTGAAACGTGAAATAGATGGCGGGTCGGAAGTGATAGAGGTTCCAACCCCGTTTGTTGCGGTTATTCAAAAAGGTGTCGCCTTTGAACCGCGTATTCCTTCCATGAGAGGGATCATGATGGCCCGGCAAAAACCATTGAAAGTGGTTGAACCTGCTGCCGTTGAAGCGCTCACGGAGTTTGTACGTTTCGATCTGCCTTCTGCCAAAGCGGCCTGCAAAATGGTTGATCCCGAAAACATGAAAGAACTGGTCCATTTATTACACACCGAAGCAAAAGTATTATAAAACAAAAGGTTATGTCAGTATTAGTATTTACCGAAAACTGGGATGGGAAATTCAAGAAACTGAGTTTTGAACTGGTCTCATTTGCACATGGAATTGCAAAAATGGCCGGCACCTCTGTCACAGCTCTTTCCATAGGGGAAGTGAATGATGAGGAATTGACGAGACTGGGAAACTACGGTGCGACCAAAATTCTGAAAGCTGCCGACCCACGGCTCGTAAACCTGGTCAATTCAGCATATAGTTCGGTGATCGCACAGGCAGCCCAAAAAGAGGGTGCACAGATTGTGGTTATTGCAAATAACTTCACAGGGAAAGCGCTGGCACCCAGAGTCTCAGTGAAACTGAAGGCAGGGCTTGTCGCCGGGGTTACTGCCCTACCCTCCACCCTTGACCCGTTTGTGATCACCAAAAAGGCATTTACAGGAAAAGCATTTGCACATGTCAAAGTAAACAGTCCGGTCAAAATCCTTACACTTGCCCAAAATGCATATGGCATCCATGAAAATGCAGGCAGTGTTTTAATTGAGTCATTCACTCCTGAGCTGTCCGACCATGATTTCAGGATCACAGTGAAGGATGTAAACAAGATAACGGGTAAAGTTTTGCTTACCGATGCCGAGATTGTTATCTCCGGAGGCAGGGGCATGAAGGGTGCCGATAACTGGGGACCGATTGAAGAACTGGCCCAACTGCTTGGCGCTGCAACAGCCTGCTCCCGTCCTGTTTCGGATGAGGGCTGGCGGCCTCACGAAGAACATACCGGCCAGACCGGCAAGATCATCGCGCCCAACCTTTACATTGCTGCGGGAATATCCGGCGCTATCCAGCATGTTGCCGGAGTCAGCTCATCCAAATGCATTGTGGCCATCAACAAAGATCCTGAGGCACCCATTTTTGAGTCAGCCGATTACGGTGTTGTTGGAGATGTGATGAAGGTATTGCCCGACATGATCAAAGCCGTAAAGGAATTCAAGGCTGAAAATTAGTTCCTTGAACTTCGACTGCGCTCCGTGCCCGGCGACTCCGGT
>JBLRXC010000068.1:0-1274 GCA_047920975.1 Bacteroidales bacterium
ACAACTACTTCATATACCAAATGATGCAGTCCGCGTGAACTGATGTCTCCAATGTACATGGCAGGTCTTTTCCTAACTGCTTCAAGTCCTTCAAGAACCTGTATGTTGCTTTCGTTGTAATTGCTTCGCGATATGCTGTTTTTTTCCTCTGTTGTCATTTTCTACACGGTTTTCTATTAAAATCCTATGGATGCAAAGATAATGAATAAGGGGGTATCTTTTGCATCAAACTCTCTTATAATCAATGATTTTATTAACATTTTATTGTTAAGTCCCGTTAATATATTCATAAAAAATATCATGAATGAGTTTCATGAGAATATTTAATTTAGCTGCATAATTTTTTATCAGGTGAAAAATGTCAATTAACAAAATTTAAAACGAGGTGTTATGAACAAAGTAATTTCAATTGTTTTACTAATTCCGGTTTTTATGTTCATCCAATGTGGTCAGCAGCAGGAGGTCAGGATTAAACCCGCACCCTATCCGGTAACTGAAAAGGCAGACCAGGTGGATGAGTATTTTGGAACCATGGTGGCTGATCCTTACAGGTGGCTTGAGGATGATAACTCGCCAGAGACAGCTGAGTGGGTCAGTGCACAGAATGAGGTAACCTTTGGATATCTCGGACAGATTCCTTTCAGGCAAAGTATCAAAGAGAGACTTGAACAGATTTGGGACTATCCCAAGTACGGAACTCCGTTTAAGAAGGGTGATAACTACTTCTTTTTCAAAAACGATGGAATGCAAAACCAATCTGTCATGTATATTCAATCTTCGCTTGATGCAGAGCCAGAGGTTTTTCTTGATCCGAATACATTTTCGGATGATGGTACCATTTCATTATCCGGACTCGGGTTTAACAGGGACGGAACACTTATGGCTTACAGCATCAGTAAATCCGGCTCAGACTGGAATGAAATATTTGTGATGGAGGTTGAGACAAGGGAAAAATTACCGGATCACCTGGAATGGATAAAATTTTCCGGAATGTCATGGAAAGAAAACGGGTTTTATTACAGTCGTTATGATGCACCCGCTGATGGTGATCAACTGAAAGCCATTAATGAGTACCACAAAGTATTTTTCCACAGAGTCGGAACATCCCAGGACGAGGATATCCTGATTTACAAAAATGACGATTATCCTCAGAGAAGCTATTATGCCGGCACTACCGAAGATGAATCCTTTCTGATCCTGAGTGAATCTGAGAGTACCAGCGGTAATGCATTGCGGGTGAAAAAGCTGGATGGATCACCTCAACCTTTTTTGAT
>JBLRXC010000068.1:1284-14293 GCA_047920975.1 Bacteroidales bacterium
TGATTATGAATACAATGTAGTGGATAATATTGGAGGCCGCCTCTTACTCCGGACCAATTATTTAGCCCCCAAATGGAAACTGGTTCTTGTTGATCCAAACAATCCCCAGCCTGATCATTGGAAGGTGATTATTCCCGAAAAGGATGAGGTTCTCGGATCGGTTTCTCTTATCGGTGGGAAGATCGTTGCAGATTATATGAAAAATGCGACCAGTGTTGCTTATGTTTATGATTATGAAGGAAACTTTTTGCATGAACTGCAGCTTCCGGGCATCGGGACTTTTTCGGGAATCAGCGGAAAAAAGAATGAAACAATTGGTTTCTATTCTTTTACCTCTTTTACATTTCCTTCTACAGTTTATAAGTATGATATCAATACAAATACTTCTGAGGTTTATTACAGGTCGGAAATAGATTTTGATGTGGATGCCTATGAGACCCACCAGGTTTTTTATAAAAGCAAGGACAACACAGAGATATCTATGTTTATCGTCCATAAAAAGGGTTTGATAAAAGATGGGAAGAACCCTGCATACCTCTATGGATATGGTGGTTTTAATATCAGTCTGACCCCGGCATTTAGCATCAGCCGGTTGATTTTGCTTGAAAACGGATTTGTCTTTGCCATGCCGAATTTGCGGGGAGGCGGTGAATATGGAAAAGAATGGCATGAAGCAGGTACTAAAATGCAAAAGCAAAATGTATTTGACGATTTTATCGCAGCAGCTGAATACCTTGTGAGCAAGGGTTTTACCAGCCCCGAAAAACTTGCCATAGGTGGAGGATCGAATGGTGGACTCCTTGTTGGGGCCTGTATGATTCAGCGACCTGATCTTTTTGCAGTTGCCCTTCCGGCAGTAGGTGTGATGGATATGCTCCGTTATCATAATTTTACCATAGGGTGGGCCTGGGCAACAGATTACGGTACAAGTGCTGAATCCAAAGAGATGTTTGAATACCTGTATGGTTACTCTCCGCTTCATACCTTACAAAAAGGGGTTCATTATCCTGCTACGCTCATCACAACTGCTGACCATGATGACAGGGTTGTTCCGGCGCATTCATTTAAATTTGCTGCGGCCCTGCAGGAAAACCATGAGGGAGAAAACCCGGTATTGATCAGGATAGACGTCAAGGCCGGGCACGGCGGAGGAAAACCAACGTCAAAGATTATTGAAGAGGTAGCCGATAGCTGGTCATTCATGATGTATAATCTGGGAGTCGAACCAGGAATCAAATAGAAATTTATCATATACCACAAGAAAAGGAGAGGGCTGCATATGAATGTGACCCTCTTTTTTTTATACCTAATTTTGCACCGTTAAAAACGTGAAACAAAAAGTCATCATCGGTTTATCAGGGGGCGTGGATTCGAGTGTTGCGGCCTGGTTGCTAAAGCAGCAAGGGTATGATGTGCATGGACTTTTCATGATCAACTGGAAAGACAGTAGTGTGACCCTGAGTGGGGACTGCTCCTGGGAGGAGGATGTTCTCGTTGCACAACTCGTGGCAAAACAACTTGGAATCCCGCTGCATGTTGTGGACTCAAGCATTGCGTATCAGGAAAAAGTGGCAGAATATATTTTCAGGGAATATGGCGAGGGCAGGACACCAAATCCGGATATTCTGTGTAACCGTGAAATCAAGTTTGATGTGTTTTTGCAGGAAGCACGGGGAATAGGTGCACATTATTACGCAACCGGTCATTATTGCCGGAAAGAGTCATTTGATGCGGGAGGTCAAACTATTTACCGCCTGTTGGCTGGTTCTGATCCCAACAAGGATCAAAGTTACTTTCTTTGTCAGCTCTCGCAGCACCAACTGAAAGATGCGCTTTTTCCTATCGGGCATCTGATGAAACCGGAGGTTCGTGATCTTGCCGGAAGACTTGAACTGGCTTCAGCCGCCAAAAAGGATTCACAGGGCATATGTTTTGTGGGAAAAGTCGACCTGCCAACCTTTCTGCAGCAAAAATTAAAGCCGCGGGAGGGTGCTATCATCGAAATTCCGCAAATGATCACTTCCGGAGAACAACAGGTGCCAAATGATTTGAAAGACCTTCAGATTATTTGTTCCGGAAGAAAATACAGTGCCGGAGATGGAAAGGTTGTTGGAACGCATAAGGGAGCGTGGTTTTATACCATTGGGCAGCGGAAGGGATTAAATGTTGGCGGAACTCCGGAACCTCTGTTTGTTCTTTCCACAGATATTGAGAACAATTTGATTTTTACAGGGCAGGGAAAAAATCATCCGGGATTGATGAGAAAGGGTCTGTTTATCAGGTTGACGGATATTCACTACATCAGACCTGATTTAACCATCGGGGTGGGGGAGTCCGGCCATTTTCTGGTCAGGATCCGTTACCGCCAGGAACTTCAGTCTGCTCATCTTTCAATGCAGGATGACGGTTTGTACATTGTTTTCGATCTGCCACAGCGGGGGATTACTCCCGGGCAGTTTGCCGCCTGGTATCTTGAGGATGAGCTGATCGGATCTGGTGTGATCGCCTGACAACAATCCTGCATGCCAGGTTGTTTAACCCACATTAATATTTGCAACTACCTGTAACGGGTTGATGTAAACCTCTGAAACATGAGTTCGTCATCAGGTATTTCTGAAAGGCCGGCTTTGTGTTTGACAATACTAAGCTGCTTTTCAATGGTATCAATTCCTTCAAGGCAGGGCAGGAGTAATGCTTTTCTAAAGGACCCGTCACTCACAATCACACCAAAAATTTGCGGATCAAGGTCATCTAAATCAGATAAAGGATCTGGTTTGGAAAGAACATCAACTGATATCTCTATTTCCTCCATCTCTTCAAATTTAAGGGGCCTGAACCTTGAATCATCCATGGCAGCAGAGACTGCATTTCTGGAAATTTCCATCACAAGGTTTTTTTCTCTCGGGTCAATGGTGCCAATACAACCTCTGAGGTCTCCGTTCAATTGATGTAACGACACGAAACACCCTTTTTTTTGTTGATAGAGATCAGGGGGAATATTCGTGAATGTCAGATTTTTTAGACTCCTGTGCGTTAGGTAGCAGAGAAGGCTTTGGAGTGCAATTTCAGTATATGGCGTTTTTGGGGTATACATGTTTATTTACCCATCATGTCCACAGTTTTCTCTAACCCAAACTGTGAGTAGTAGTATTTTTTATGAGAAACCTTGTTTCCCTTTTCGTCAAAATCAATGTATTCTTCTGATCGTAAGGCTCCTGTTTCATCCGGGTCAAGAATGATTCTTGATTTGATGGTTCCATCCTCATAGTATCCTATGTCTTCAATCTTCTGGCCTGACTCATTGTAGTGAAATGTATTCCGGGCTCTTCTTTCGAGCTGGTTGTCGGCATTATAGGACTCAAACCTGATTTCTATCTGGAGATTTTCTTCATTGTATGCATAGTAATTGACATTCTTATAATTTAACCGGCCGCCAGGTTCATATGATTCTTTCACCTCTTTGATTACATTATCCCGGTCATCGTATTGATAATAGTAGCTGTCAGCCGAACGCAAGCTTCCATCAGATTGCCTGTAAGTGTGAAGATGACGCTCAATGACATTGCCCCTTTCGTCATGAACCAGCTTTGGTTGCATCCGTTGATCCGAATCTTTTTCCTCAACACCGGTTTTGCGCGCAAGGGATTCTTTTTCCCTGTTTCTGCTTTGCTGACATTGTACCAGCGATGCTGCCACGGAGATGATCAGGAGCAGATTCAATATGGTTTTTTTATTCATCATATTGCAGTCATGATTGATGCTTAAATGGATTTCAAAATTATGAAATTTTCATTCATTTCAAAGATGATGAATTTGTCATCAGTTTTCAAGAAGGCCTCTTCCCGACTTTACGATTATGTTCTGATTTTTCAGGTCAACAATCAGTTTGTCAAGGATTCCGTTGACAAAAATTTTGCTCTTTGGGGTACTGTACATCTTGGCCAGATCAATGTATTCATTCATGGTTACTTTGATTGGGATGGATTGAAACTCAGTAAGTTCTGTCAAAGCCATTTTTAAAAGAAGGATATCCATTACGGCAATGCGGTCCATTTCCCAGTTTTTTGCCTTGTCCTGAATCAGTCCTGCAAACTCATCACTTCTGATGATCGTTTTTCTGAAGAGATTTTTAACAAACTGTTCATCCTCATCAGGTTCCTTATCTTCATTCTTCTGAAAAATTTTAGGCAGGCTATGATTTTCGTCCCAGGATTCCTTGAATGATTTCAGGGTTTTGATTACCAGCAGACTGGATGTGTAAAAATCATCACTCCAGTAAATGCTTTTTTCTTCAAAAAAAAAGTGAAGTATTTCGGAGTCTATGATCTGTTTTTTGATGATGCTGATCAAAATCTCCTTGTCGTTGTTATAGTTATCATTTCCGGATTCCATATAATATTTATAATCCTGGCTATCTCTTACCGTTGTGTATAATTTCCTGATCATCTCGGTCTGTTCAGACCAGTTGATTTTGTAAACATTCACATAACGGTTAAAGTCACGATTGAGTGAAAGTTGTCTGATAAAACGGTTTTCAATAAACCGGGTACTGGGATTTAAATCATCTTCGGTAGGAAAAAACTTGTGTTTGTTATCGTCAAGTCTTTTTTTTGCAAAATCTACTATTTCAACCAGCAGGGAGAGCTGATAAATATAGATTTCATAAAGTTTATGGATGCTTCTGAACAACTCCTTTTCACCAAGGGCAATATCTTCATTCAGCGATTGAAAAAAAGCGTATAGTGAAGTTAAAACCTTTATCCTCAAATGCCTTCTGGTAAGCATATATTTCAAAGAATTTTCTGCAAAGTTAAAGAAATAGTGATATCACCGACGCTTATCATCCATGGTCTTTAAAATCAATACAATTTGACTTTATTGAATTGATAATTTTCAAACTTGCCCAGATTCCAGTAAACATTCCGGTAGCCATGAGGACTCTCGTGTTCAAACCTGAAACTATTCTGAATCAAAGGGATGGAAAAGCCGTCGAGGCAGTAGTAAAAGTCTTTTCCAAACCTGTAAAGGGCGTTCAGAAAATACCAGCCGGCATCAAATCCATCAAAGGCAAAATTGCCTGAGGAGGGCTCAATGTTATATTGCTGTCTGTAATGCTCGATCCATTTTTTTGTATTTGGATGGTTATAGTTCACGACTGAACTGGAAAAACTGTGGAGCTTTAAGTTGAGCAGGTGATTGGTTTCAAGGTCAGCGTAAGCGTGCCAATCAGGAATTCCGAAAAGTGTGATGTCATGGGTTTGACTCAGCTTATTCAACTGTGAGAGAATTTCCTTTGAAAAGACGATGTCATCACTGAAGGCAATCACCAGATTATGGCGCACCTTTGAAAGTGACATTTTTAGTCCCAGTATGCTGTCTTTGACATAAATGGCCTCTTTGACGTAATTGCTGAAATAGGTGCTGTCGCTGGGGCTCCTGTTCACTATTTCGTAGTCAATGACCTTGTTCTCAGTAAAAATATTTCTTTTGTCCCGCGGTGACATCAGTTGAATGATCTCCCTGTTTGAAACCCCCGTCTTCTCAGGTCTGCGAGTGTTCAGTATGTTCCTGATGTAAGAAGCTGGTGACTGAAACTGGTACTGGTTGTGCCTGACAATTATAACATTGCTGTTATTGTACACTTCAAGAATATGTTCCAGCAGGAGATCGGTCTGAACATCTTCGGATGGTTTCAATTTGAAAACATAAGGGTTATCCTGAATGACTTCTTCCCTGGTTGACAGAGGATTGATGATGGGTATTTTAAAGGTCTTTGCATAGGCGGCAACCCTGGCAAAACTTCGTGCATAAAGGGGACCTGCAATAAGATCCATGCTGCTTAATTCAGATTTGTTCAATACAGCATTCACCTTTTGGTCAGAGTTGTCAACATCATAAACAAAGAGATTGATGTTCAATCCCTGTTTTTTCATCGAATCAACAGCCATCAGGAATCCTGAATAAAAATTCAGAAACCGGAATGAACTCAGATTGGTAAGTCTGGAGTAATCCCCTGGCTCAACCGAAAAAATACTGTCTGCTGCCTCAAGAAAAAGTGGTACCATGAGCGCCACGTTAAATGTCTGGTCTGGTGATACTTCACGGTCAACGCAAGGTGATTCGGGCAGGTCAATGGCCGCATCTGTGGATTCAACATCTTCTTCTTTCTCACCGGTATAATCAGTTGGTATCCTGATGTCCTGTCCCTTTCTGGCTCTGCGGCCAATTTCCGGATTCAATTCGGATATCTCTTCAGGTTCAATCTGGTGTTTCTCAGCAATTTTGTCGAGCTTCTCCGGTTTGTCAGGTGTGTAGACGATGAACTCAGCGTTTTGATGATCGACAGGGATTTTTATTTTTTGTCCGACATAGAGGCTGAATTCCAAACCTGTGTTGTATTTTTTCAGAGAATCAATAACGACTCCATAACGTTTTGAAATGCTGTAAAGGGTTTCACCCCTGGCAACAATGTGCTCTTTGAATTGACCCTGAGAGCCGTCAATGACTTCTGTTTCATCTGTCATGGTCTCTGGTTGAGGAATGACAAGTTTTTGTCCGATGGCGAGGTTTTCGGGTGTGACACCTGGGTTGGCATTCAGGATGGCACCAGTTGGGATATTGTATTTCCGCGCAATCGAGTAGAGCGTTTCTCCCGCCTCAATGTTGTGGAGAGTCACCTCGCCTGTTGGAGTATCAGGTGCTTTTGTGGTTTCTTTAATCCTTGGAATTTTGATCGTTTCACCTTCCTTCAGATATTCCCCCATTTCCGGGTTAATTTCCCGAATGCCCTGAACTGTAACCCCATATTTCACTGAAATGGAAAAAAGGGTTTCTTGCTTCTTTACGATATGGTAGAAAAAATCGTTACCTGGTTGTGCAGTCACTACCGGTTCTGAGATTGTTTTCTTTTCAACAGGGATTTTCAGGATCATACCTGAACGAACCCCGTCTTTGGCATCGGGGTTATCTCGAAATATGTCATGAACAGTAGTTGCATAAACCCGCGCAATCGAGAAAAGAGTTTCTCCCTCTTTGATAAAATGCAGGTAGTATTCTTCTCCACCGATGGTTTCAGTGATTCTTGACCGTTCAACAACTGGCTCTACCTGCGAAAACAGGGGAGGTGCTGCCATGAACACAAGCACAAAAACAACAGGCAGCATCGGGCTTTTAATATGCATATAGAGGTACAGGATCATAGATTTATTCCCATTCAATTGTTGCGGGGGGTTTTGAACTGATATCGTAAACAACACGGTTAACGCCTTTGACTTTATTGATGATGTCGTTTGAAACTTTGGCAAGAAAATCATACGGTAACTGAGACCAGTCGGCTGTCATTCCATCGGTTGAAACCACCGCCCGCAATGCGATCACGTTTTCATAGGTCCTTTCATCACCCATCACACCGACGGAATGAATGGGCAACAGGATAGCCCCTGCCTGCCATACCTTCTCATAAAACCCGTTTGTTTTCAAAGCTTCGATGTAAATATAATCGGCATCCTGAAGTGTTTTAACCTTGTCTGGGGTAACCACTCCAAGAATTCTGATCCCTAAACCCGGACCCGGAAAAGGATGCCGGTTGATCAGCTCACTGTCCATGTTCAATTTTTTACCTATTTTCCGAACTTCGTCTTTGAACAACGCCTTTAATGGCTCAACTATTTTAAGTTTCATAAAATCAGGCAAGCCACCAACATTGTGGTGAGATTTAATAGTGGCTGAAGGTCCTTTAACAGACTTGGATTCGATCACATCCGGATAGATGGTTCCTTGTGCAAGCCATTTTACATCCCTGATTTTATGGGCCTCTTCGTCAAAGACCTCAATGAAGGTATTTCCGATGATCTTGCGTTTCGTTTCCGGATCTGTATGACCTTTCAGTAATTTATAGAACCGCTCTTTGGCATCCACACCTTTTACATTAAGTCCCATGTGCTTATAGGAATCAAGCACTGATTCAAATTCGTTTTTTCGCAGCAGACCATTATCCACAAAAATACAATTCAGATTTAACCCGATGGCCCTGTCCAGCAGTACAGCAGTAACCGAAGAGTCAACCCCTCCGGAAAGTCCCAGCAAAACCTTATCGTTCCCAAGTTTTGCTTTTAGACTCTCAACAGTACTTTCTATAAATGATTCAGGCGTCCATGACCCGGAGCATCCGCAGATTTCCATCACAAAGTTGTTCAGCAGAATCATCCCTTCGGTTGTATGGTATACTTCAGGATGAAATTGAATACCGAACGTAGGCTCCTGATCTATTTGAAATCCAGCTATTTCTACATCTCCGGTGCTTGCGATGATGCGAAAATCTGAAGGGACTTTTAAAATGGTATCTCCATGTGACATCCAAACCTGGCTGCCTTTTGTCATTCCTTTCATCAGACCCGAATGCTGGTCAATAAATCCAAGGTTGGCTCTGCCATATTCACGGATTTCAGAAGGGGAAACCTGTCCGCCTGACTCTGATGCCAGTATTTGTGCACCATAGCAAACGCCAAGCAATGGTATTTTTTTCCTGATCTGCGCGAGGTCAGGGATGGGTGACTGAGGGTCTCTTACTGAAAAGGGACTTCCGGAAAGTATTACACCTTTGATATGATGGTTTACAGGCGGGAGATCATTGAAGGGATGGATTTCACAATATACATTTAACTCCCTTACCCTGCGTGCGATCAGTTGCGTGTATTGGGAACCAAAATCAAGGATCAGTATGGTTTCTTGCATTCTGATTTTTAGTGTACAAATGTAGAACCCTGAGAAGTTATCTCAAAATTTTTTTATGAACATCACGAGTCATATCAGGATGTCCTTTCGGGCACCCATGTATTATTACCAGCAATTATTGCTATTTGATAAATTTAAAAGCCTTACCGGGATATCTCGCAGAACTGCCAAGTTGTTCCTCTATCCGCAGCAATTGATTGTATTTGGCGATTCTGTCGGAACGGCTTGCAGATCCGGTTTTAATTTGCCCTGTATTTAATCCTACAGCAAGATCAGCAATGGTTGTATCTTCTGTTTCCCCGGAACGGTGGCTGATGACTGACGTATAGGCATGCTGGCTGGCAAGATTCACAGCATTGATCGTTTCTGTCAGTGTTCCTATTTGATTAACTTTAATCAGGATCGAATTGGCTACTCCCAAATTAATCCCTTTTTTCAGGCGCTCCGTATTTGTGACAAAAATATCGTCACCAACCAACTGGATTTTGCTGCCCAGATTATCGGTCATTAACTTCCAGCCATCCCAGTCATCTTCGGCCATGCCATCCTCTATGGAGATAATGGGATATTTTTTAACCCAATCAGCCCAGAACTTTACCATTTCCGAAGGTGAGAGTTTATCACCGGTTGACCACTTGAGGTGGTATACATTTTCTTCAGCCATATAGTACTCTGACGATGCCGGGTCAAGTGCGATCCAAATGTCCTCTCCTGGCTTATATCCTGCTTTTTCAATTGCTGTAAGGACAACCTTGATGGCCTCTTCATTTGATTTGAGATTGGGTGCAAAACCACCTTCATCACCGACGTTGGTAGAATGGCCTTTCTTTTTTAGGACAGCCTTCAGGTTATGAAACACTTCAGCGCCCATTTGGAGTGCATGGCTGAAATTCCGGGCTCCTGCCGGCATAATCATAAACTCTTGAAAATCAATGCTATTGTCCGCATGTGAACCCCCGTTGAGAATATTCATCATGGGAATGGGCAACGTGTTGGCATTGACACCGCCAACATACCGGAAAAAAGACTGGTTGGTTTCAAGCGCAGCAGCTTTGGCAACAGCAAGCGAAACACCGAGTATAGCATTGGCTCCCAGATTTGCTTTGTTTGAAGACCCATCCAGTTCAATCATGCGCGCATCTATTTCGCCCTGATCGGTAACATAATAGCCCCTCAGCTCTTCGTTGAGTACATTGTTCACATTATGAACGGCTTTCAGGACACCTTTACCCATAAAAACTTTTTTGTCTCCATCCCGGAGTTCAACTGCTTCGTGTACGCCGGTTGAGGCTCCTGAAGGTACAGCCGCCCGTGCAACAATTCCACTTTCTGTCATCACATCGACCTCAATGGTAGGATTACCCCTTGAATCAAGTATCTGTCTTGCTGTTATATTTAGTATTGTACTCATAATGTTTTTAAAATTAGGATTTCGTATAATAAAACTTTTGTCAGTAAAAGAAAAAAGGATAACGCACAAGCCCTATCCTTTATATATTGTTAATTCAAAATAAATTACTTAGGCTCGTCCTTTTCCTTCGACCCGTCTGATGGTTTTTCCTCAGACTTACCCGATGAACTATCCTCCGGTGTAATTTCTGTCTCTTCTTTGGGTGACACTTTCATTTCAGGTTCATCAGCAGGAGACTCTGTTATCACATCCTGCTCAGCCTTTGCCTCTGTTGTTTCCGGTTGCTGATCAACCTCTTCATGAACTTCATGACTTGTCACATCGGAATCTTCGATTTTTTGATCTTCAAGGACCTTTTGCCCTGTGATTGTTTCGTCAGTTTGTTTAGGTGTTGCTCCTGCCGGCAGGCCTGCTGCTTTTTTCACACCTCTTCTTCTTCTTGATGTTTTCTCCTTTGCCGCTTCTTTGGTTCCAAGCAGGTTTTCATTGAAGTCAACCAGTTCCATCATGCACATTTCAGCGCTGTCTCCCAAACGGGCTCCGGTTTTGATGATCCTGGTATACCCTCCTGGTCTTTCAGCGACTTTCACCGATATATCCCTGAACAATTCGGCAACCGCTTCCTTGTTTTGCAAATAGCTGAATACGATCCGTCTTGAGTGGGTTGTATCTTCTTTTGATTTCGTGATCAATGGCTCAATATAGGTGCGAAGTACTTTTGCTTTGGCCAAAGTGGTATTGATCCGTTTATGGAGAATTAATGACGCTGCCATGTTAGCCAGCATTGCTTTGCGGTGTGCGCTCTTTCTCGATAAATGATTGATTTTTTTCCTGTGTCTCATCTCGGTTATTCCTTATCTAATTTATATTTTGAGATATTCATACCAAATTCCAATCCTTTCGATTTTACAAGTTCTTCCAGTTCAGTGAGTGATTTTTTTCCAAAATTCCTGAATTTGAGCAGGTCATTTTTATTGAACTGTACAAGATCACCGAGTGTGTCGACATCTGCAGCTTTCAGGCAATTCAATGCCCTGACGGAGAGGTCCATGTCAACAAGTTTAGTTTTAAGCAGTTGCCGTGTGTGCAGTGAACTTTCATCAAACTCTTCCGTCACTGCCTTCTCTTCCGAGTCAATGGTAATGCGTTCGTCAGAAAAAAGCATGAAGTGCTGAATCAATATCTTGGCAGCTTCTTTCAACGCATCTTTGGCCTGGATAGACCCATCAGTTTCGATGTGGAGGATCAGCTTCTCATAGTCAGTTTTCTGTTCTACCCTGAAGTCTTCAACCTGAAACCGTACATTCTTGATGGGTGTGTGAACGGAATCCATAAAGATTGTACCAAATGGAGCATTGAGCACCTTGTTCTCCTCGGCAGTCACATATCCCCGGCCTTTATCGATACTGATTTCGATCGAGAGTTTAACGGATGACTCCATGTGGCAAATCTCAACTTCGGGATTGAGAACCTGAAAAACGGATAAAAACTTATTGATATCTCCAGCTTTGAATACATCAGTATCGCCGACTACAATGTGAACTTTTTCGGCGTTTTCACTCTCAAGTTGTTTTCTGAACCTGATTTTTTTGAGATTAAGTATGATTTCGGTAACATCTTCAACGACTCCTTTGATGGTTGAGAATTCCTGGTCCACTCCTTCAATCTTGATAGAGGTAATGGCAAATCCTTCAAGTGATGATAAAAGGATACGCCGGAGTGAATTCCCGATGGTAATTCCAAACCCTGGCTCGAGTGGACGAAATTCAAAGGCACCTTTGAAAATATCGGCTTCGAGCATGATTACTTTGTCAGGTTTTTGAAATGCTAAAATTGACATCTTCAGCTTTTTTTATGTGTATAAAATAAATATTGATCAAATCTTACTTCGAATACAACTCAACAATGAGTTGTTCTTTGATATTTTCCGGAATTTCTTCCCTCTCCGGATAATTCAGGAACTTACCGGTCATCAGGTTGCTGTCCCATTCGATCCATGAGTAATTATGTCCTCTGCCTGAAAGAGAATTGGTTATTGCTTCCAGTGATTTTGATTTTTCCCTGACGGCAATAATATCTCCCGGCTTCAGTGTAAATGAAGGAATATTAACAATTTCTCCATTCAGGGTAATATGACGGTGTGAAACCAACTGACGTGCAGCAGCCCGGGTAGGAGCAATGCCCATTCTGAAAACGACATTATCGAGCCGGGCTTCAATCAGTTGGAGCAGTGCAGTACCAGTGATCCCTTTCCGGCGGGAAGCCTTGGCAAAAATATTTTTAAACTGGCGTTCTAAAATACCGTAGGTATATTTTGCCTTTTGCTTTTCCATGAGCTGGACGCTATACTCTGATTGTTTTCTCCTCTTTTTTGTCAAACCATGTTGTCCGGGAGGATAATTTTTCCGTTCATAACTTTTATCAGGACCATAAATCGGGTCTCTGAACTTTCGTGCTATTTTTGATCTGGGGCCTGTATATCTTGCCATTTTATATAATCTAATTTGTTAGTTTACATGTTTATTAAACCCTGCGGCGTTTGGGAGGACGGCAACCATTATGAGGCAACGGAGTGACATCAACAATTTCCATCACTTCAATTCCTGCAGAATGTATGGTTCTGATAGCCGATTCCCGTCCCGAACCGGGTCCTTTAACAAACACCTTTACTTTACGTAGTCCAAGGTCGTAGGCTATTTTCGTACATTCTCCTGCCGCCATTTGTGCGGCATAGGGGGTGTTCTTTTTGGAACCCCTGAATCCCATTTTACCTGCGGATGCCCACGAAATCACCTGACCGGCATTATTGGTCAGGGCAACATCGATCATGACTTTGGGGTGAACCGTGCGGGCGTCACGCCAGAC
>JBLRXC010000069.1:0-14218 GCA_047920975.1 Bacteroidales bacterium
GCAACTTGATTTTGAGCAGCAACTTCAGCAATTAGAACTTGAGAAAAAAGAGATTGAAAAACAAAAGCACCAACTCAGGCTTGCAGATGAATTTCTGAGTGAGATGATTGACAAGTACGAAGGTTTGAAGAGTAAACTCGAATCCAGCCGGGATGATATTCTTACCAAAGCAAGAGATGAAGCTGTGGAGATGATTCGTTCATCCAACAAGCTTATTGAAAACACGATCAAACAGATCAGGGAATCGCAGGCAGAAAAGAAAAAAACAAAATCTCTGCGAGAAAATTTAAAAGAGAGAGAGCAGGAGATTTTTAAGAAACCCGAACAAGTCAAGCCGAAGCTCAAAAAAGTAAAACCAGGAGCATCAGAAGATATTCCCACAGTGGATATTTCTGAAAATAAAATGATTAAAAAAGGCGACTGGGTTAATGTACCTGAACAATCCATCAGTGGCGAGGTCATTGGACTGGAAGGTGATGAAGTGGTGATTGTCTTTAATTCGGTTAAATTCCGTACTTCAATTGATAAGATTGAAAAAGACCCATTATCAGATACCGGGAAGAGACACGTCAAAATATCTAAAACAGGTTATTCCGGAATTTTAAACGACCTGAATGACAAATTGGCGGCTTTTAGCCTCCAAATTGATGTCAGGGGCAAACGGGGAGATGAGGCACTTGAACTGGTGAGAAAATATGTTAACGAAGCCATTTTGCTTAATGTCAGGGAATTCAGAATATTGCACGGGAAGGGCTATGGAATACTTCGCCAGATTATTCATGACTACCTTCGTACGGTTAATGAGATCAGTCAATTCAATGATGAGCATATTGAAAGGGGTGGGCATGGTGTCACAGTGGTGATACTTAAGTGATATACTGGCATTATTATTGAGATGAGGCGGACCAATAGTTTTAGTTTTAAAGGTTTATTGACTCCTGAAACAAAGGAGTGTCAGGCAGATTACTCTATTATAACAGACTGAGCATGATCATGACAATGGTAGCAGGTAGCAGCAGTGCAATTTCTTGCATTTTTTCAGGGCTGGACAGCTTGATCATAAATTTGTCGGAATTAAGTCAAAATCCATCTTAATCAAAGCAGTTACATAACTAAACGAATGAACAACAGTATGGAAAATAATACGGAAAATAAGAAAAAAAGAAATTTCAGGATATCCTGGCTGGCGATCATCGGCTTGATCACCGGAGCTGCCGGAGGCTTCATTTACTACTGGCAGGTCGGCTGTGTTTCCGGTTCGTGCGGCATCACTTCAAACCCCTGGATGAGCACTGCATGGGGAGGTGCTTTTGGATATCTGCTGTTTGATATGTTCAGTAAAAAGAAGCAACCTGCCCGGGATTAAGCCGGATTGATCTGCATTTTCATGAACAGTCAAAGCCTCTTCAACTCATGCAGAAGTTTACGGCTCAGAGTTTTGACAACCAGGTCGTACGAATCATCTATCCACTAAAAAATTTGTTCATCAGGTATCGATCCGTCAATGAAAATGGTGTTCCAGTGTTTTTTGTTCATGTGATAACCCGGTTGTATTGCCGGAAATTCTTCACGCAAGCGGATAGCATTTTCCGGATTGCATTTTAGGTTAACAGTTAAGATTTCATCTTCGAGATCGGTGAGCGCAAACATTTTTCCCATCACTTTGAACACCAGGGTACTTTTATCAAAAGGAAAAGATTCTGTTACCCCATTTTTAGAGAGGCAATAGTTCCGTAGAGACTCAATGTTCATTTTTAATTTTTTTCCGGACAAATTTATAGCAATCATCCAATCAAAAAAATCGATTTCGGTATTATGTAGTATATTTGCCAGCCGGTTTTTTTAATCGGGCAGGTTTGACAGGAAATGCAATTTTTGACGATTCATTCATTCAGCAATAAAAATTTATCATTATGGGCTTGAAGCGAAAAACAGCCGATCTCAAGAAAAGGATGCGGGAAGCTATCAAGGGAGGAGGATCGCAGGCCATAAAGAAGCAAAAAGCCATTGGTAAGAAAACTGCCAGGGAACGCATTCTTTCAATTCTTGATGCCAAATCTTTCCATGAATATGATCTCTTTGTCGAGCATGCCGGCAGGGATTTCGACATGGATAAAAAATACCTTCCGGGTGATGGTGTTATTACCGGAACCGGAACCATCAGCGGGCATCCCGTCTGTATCTATGCACAGGACTTTACTGTTGCAGGGGGTTCACTGGGTTGGGCACATGCCAAAAAGATCACCAAGATCATGGATCATGCGATGAAGTTAAAGATACCCATTATCGGTATCAATGATTCAGGGGGCGCACGGATCCAGGAAGGTGTGAACGCGCTTGCCGGATACGGTGAAATTTTTTACCGGAACACGCGTGCTTCAGGTGTTATTCCTCAGATATCTGTGATACTGGGGCCTTGTGCCGGTGGAGCAGTTTATTCTCCTGCCCTTACGGATTTTGTTTTTGTGGTTGACGGAGTTTCCAAGATGTTTATCACTGGACCAGAGGTGATTAAAACGGTTTTGGGAGAGGAGATCAGCATGGAAGAACTCGGCGGTGCCAGGGTCCATTCTGAAATTACAGGGAATGCTCATTTCTATGCTGTGAGTGAAGAAGAGTGTTTTGATCAGATCAAGCACCTCATCACTTTCATACCCTGGAACAATGAAAGAAAAGCTGAAGCATTTCCGAAAAAACCACCTAAAGCAAAGCAGTTCAATATTGACGAAATTATTCCAACCGATCCGCGACAGCCTTATGATGTGCGTGACGTGATCAGATCATTGGCTGATGATTCTGAATTTCTGGAGATTCAGGAGCTTTTTGCCGCCAATATCGTGATTGGCTTTGGCCGGATTTCAGGACAGACAGTCGGCTTTGTTGCAAACCAGCCTTTGGTACTTGCTGGTGTTCTTGACGTTGATTCCTCAGATAAAGCTGCCCGCTTCATTCGTTATTGTGATGCTTTCAATATCCCTTTGGTCACCCTGGTTGACCTGCCCGGCTATTTGCCTGGTATTGATCAGGAGCATGCCGGTGTTATCCGGCATGGAGCCAAAATGTTATATGCTTACTCGGAAGCAACCGTTCCCAAAATTACTGTCATCATGCGGAAAGCTTACGGCGGTGGATATATTGCTATGTGCTCGAACCACTTGCGGGCTGATTTTGTAGGTGCCTGGCCTACAGCTGAGATCGCTGTCATGGGACCTGAAGGAGCCGCCAATATTATTTTCAGAAATGAAATCAAGAATGCTGAGAATCCTGACGAAGTCCGCAAGCAGAAGATCAAAGAGTATAAGGAGAAATTTGCAAATCCATACGTTGCTGCTGCTTATGGGTATATTGATGCAGTGATAGAACCCAGGGAGACGAGAAGTTTTCTGATCCATTCACTGGAGATTTCCAGCCTGAAGGATGAAAAGATGCCAATGAAAAAACATGGAATCCCTCCATTTTGATCTTTTACGGGATTCAATTTCGTTTAAAATAAACTAAATCAACGCTCAATGGAAGATCTTAATAATGATCAGGAGTTAACCAAAAAGCCTGCTTTCAAAACTTTGATAGTTGATTCGGTGAAATACAGGACACTATTCAATGAAAAGCATAAACTCCGGAAACCTTATGTTAAAAAAGATGAACGGAAAATTACCGCTTTCATACCCGGAACTATCCGTGAGGTTTTTGTGAAAAGCAAAAAGAAGATAAAAGCAGGTGAAAACCTTTTAGTCCTTGAAGCAATGAAAATGAAGAACGTCCTTATTGCTCCATTTGACGGTGTTGTGAAAAGTGTCAATGTTAAGACAGGTGACCGGGTCAGTAAGGATCAGGTACTTGTTGAAATTGAATAAGTTACAGCAATTCTTTTTTTCGTATGATAAATCGCAAACCTGGGTTCCTCCTCTTGATTGCAATGATAGCACTGCAATTACATGCCCAGGAATCATCACCAGTAAGTTCCGGAATCAAGGTCAATCATTATCCTGTTGGAAAGATTAGCAGGACTGATCTTCAATCTGGTTGGCCTGAAGGTTATTTTAGGAAAGAATATACCTCATACGTGCCGGAATCAGAGATTATTGGGAAGTTAAAGCATCTTGTATTCAGGCAAAGAATTTTAATTGTGATGGCTTTCTGGTGTTCTGATAGTCACCAGCAGGTTCCCAGGTTTTATAAATTACTCGATCTTCTTCGGTACCATTACGGTCTGGTTGAAGTCATTTCAGTTGACAGGGAAAAGCTTGCCGGTGAAATGGATATCAGTGTCTATAACATTGAGCGGGTTCCTACTTTCATTTTTTATGAAGGTTCTGCTGAGACAGGAAGAATTATTGAGACGCCTGATAAAAGTCTTGAAGCTGACATGCTAAAGATTCTTTCAAGATAAGTTAATGATGAAGCAATAATTTCAATGGAAATATTTCAATCTGTTTCCGATCTCCGGAAGTATCTTGCACATTCATGGGAAAATGGCCAATCCATCGGTTTTGTTCCCACTATGGGTGCATTGCATCTAGGGCATCTTTCGCTGATTGCTGAAGCAAAGAAGGAAAATGATCTGGTCGTTTGCAGCATTTTTGTAAACCCTATCCAGTTCAATAATCCGGTTGATTTGAAAAATTATCCCAGAATGCTGGAGCAGGATATTCAAAAACTAACTGTTGCCGAATGCAACATTCTTTTTGCTCCTCCGGAGCAGGAAGTATTTCCGGAGCCAGTGGTGGAGACATTTGATTTTGGTGATCTTGATAAAGTCATGGAAGGAAAATTCAGGCCTGGTCATTTTCATGGGGTGGCTGTTGTGGTGAAAAGGCTGTTTGAGATCGTCAAACCAACCAGGGCCTATTTTGGGTTGAAGGATTATCAGCAACTGCTCATCATTCATAAAATGACTAAAGAGCAAAATCTTCCTGTGGAAATTATTCCCTGTCACATCATTCGTGAGGAGAGCGGCCTGGCCATGAGTTCAAGAAATGAAAGGCTGAGTCCGGGTGAACGTAAACAGGCAGCTATCTTATACGAAGTATTAAAAATGGTCAGGATCAGATCAGGTTACTCCACCATCAAAGAAACCCATTATTATGTTGAGCAGCAGTTTAAGAAAAACAAACATGTGAGGTTGGAGTACTTCGAAATAGTGGATATGTATTCATTAAAACCTTTACAAACCTGGACGGAAAGTAACACAAGCATTGCATGCATAGCAGCATGGGTAGGGGAGGTCCGCCTGATCGACAATATGATTTTATTTTCTTAATTTTGTACCCTATGCAAATTGAAGTTTTAAAGTCGAAAATACACCGGGCAACACTGACTCAGTCTGACCTTCATTACATTGGCAGTATTGGAATAGATGAGGATTTAATGGAGGCTGCCAACCTCATTGAGAATGAAAAAGTCCACATCTACAACATCAACAACGGTGAACGGCTTGAAACTTATGTAATTAAAGGTGAACGTGGCTCCGGAGCTATATCGCTGAATGGTGCTGCTGCCCGTAAGGCAGCTGTTGGAGACAAAATCATCATCGTGTCCTATGCTACCATTGATTTTGAGAAAGCCAAATCATTTAAACCAATCATCATTTTTCCTGACGGGAAAAATAAAATTTAAAGGTTCTTGAAAAAGAGATTTTTCGATGCACTCAAAATTGCTTTATTCCTAAGCATTGGTGTATTTTTTATCTGGCTCTTCCTGCACAAATTAAGCCCTGAAGAAAAACATGAAATCTATACCTCGTTTTTATCAGCCAACTTTTGGTGGATTCTCCTTTCGGTAGTACTTGGCATCCTGAGTCACATCAGCAGGGCTGTTCGATGGAAACTTTTATTAATGCCACTTGGTTATATTCCCGGGATAAGAAATACATTTTTCGCTGTGATGACAGGTTATATTACCAATCTTGCAGTGCCGCGTTTGGGAGAGATTTCACGGTGCAGCGTTATGGCAAAGTATGAAAAGATCCCATTTCAGAAGTCATTTGGAACGGTTGTTACAGAGCGGGGGATTGACCTGATGAGTCTGATACTTGCATTTGTATTGAACTTTTTTATTCAATTCAGTAAATGGGGCGTCTTTCAGGAGACAATTCTTTATCAGAAAACAATTGGTAACTATAACCAGATTGAGAATCCTGGTCTCTGGTACTGGTCAGTGTTCATATTCGTGGTCTGTTTTGCTTATATATGCTACAGGCAACGGCATAGAATTGCTCATACCAGGTTTTATATCCGGATCAGGGAAATAGTACTCGGATTTTTTGAAGGATTAAAAACTCTCGCTCAAATAAGGGAACCTTTCTGGTTTATTTTTCACACTGTATTCATTTGGGTAATGTATTTCCTGATGACTTATATTGTTTTTTTTAGTCTCCTGGAGACTTCCCACCTCGGTCTTGATGCGGGATTTGCAGTACTCGTTTTTGGTTCTATCGGCATTATTGTGGTTCAGGGTGGTATCGGCATTTATCCGTTCATTGTGGCTGAGATACTGACTTTGTTCGCAATACCTGTTACCACAGGTTATGCGATGGGATGGTTGCTCTGGAGCGGTCAAACGGTCACCATCATTCTCGTTGGTATACTTTCATTAACTTTGCTTCCAATGCTCAATCGAAACAGACATGAATTATCTTGAACTGGCGGAAAAGAAAATCCTGGATGAAGGTTCACTAAGTCAAATGCTGGCTTTATGGAAATTCAGGCAATTCAGCATTGTATTCACCAATGGTTGTTTTGATATATTGCACCTGGGACACATTGACTACCTGTCAAAAGCCAGAGCACTTGGAGATTTGCTGGTCATAGGGCTGAATACCGATGCTTCGGTCAGTCGGATCAAAGGACCCGGAAGACCCGTAAATAATCAATATGCAAGATCAATGTTGCTGGCATCCATGCGTTTTACTGATGCCATTGTGTTATTTGATGAGGATACGCCTTATAATCTCATTCAAAAAATTCAACCACAAATTCTTGTCAAAGGAACCGATTACAAATTGGATGATATTGTAGGCGTTGACATAGTCAGGGCAAATGGAGGACAGGTGGTGACCATTGATTTTCTGGAAGGATACTCCACTTCATCTATTATTAGCAGGCTCCGTCCCGACCGTTAATTTTTTGATTTATGACCAAACCAAAAACCCTTTTCTTCTGCAGCAGCTGTGGTGCGCAATCACTGAAATGGATTGGGAAATGTCCATCCTGTGGAGAGTGGAACACATATGTCGAGGAGATTATTCATAAAGAGGGCGGAAAGAATCAGACGCCATTTATGCAACAGAGAGCGCCAAGACCGGTAAAAATTTCCGAAATTGAGCCAGGTAGTGAACAAAGAATCCATACAATGGATGAAGAGTTTAACAGAGTTCTTGGGGGTGGTCTTGTACCAGGCTCACTTGTTTTGGTCGGCGGTGAGCCCGGAATTGGAAAGTCCACGCTGATTCTTCAGGTTTGTATGAATCTAACCGGCAAAAAGGTTTTATACATTAGCGGGGAAGAGAGTGAACAACAGATTAAACTCAGATCCGATCGCCTGGGTTTGGAGAATGATCAATGCTATATTCTCACAGAAACCAACAATCAGCAAATATTTCATGCCCTCGAATCCCTGGCGCCCCAGGTGGTTGTTGTCGATTCCATTCAAACCCTGCACACCGATCTGATTGATTCTTCGGCGGGAAGTATATCACAGATCAGGGAGTGTGCAGCGGATTTTCAAAAGTATGCCAAGACTACAAATACGCCCGTCATTTTAATCGGGCACATCACCAAGGATGGTTCGATTGCAGGGCCCAAGATCCTTGAGCATATGGTTGACACAGTCCTTCAGTTCGAAGGCGAACGCAATTACGGATATAGAATTTTAAGGTCTGTTAAAAATCGTTTTGGCTCTACAGCTGAATTGGGCATCTATGAAATGTCGGGTGCCGGATTGCGGGAGGTTGTGAATCCTTCTGAAATCCTTCTGTCCAATATGGAAAAAAACTTAAGTGGAATGGCCATTTCAGCGATGGTGGAGGGCATTCGTCCCATGTTGATAGAGACTCAGGCTTTGGTGAGTTCTTCCGCTTATGGAACACCTATTCGTTCATGTACAGGTTTTGATACCAGAAGGCTCAATATGTTGCTGGCAGTACTTGAAAAAAGAAGTGGATTCAGGCTTGGTGCAAAAGATGTATTCCTGAATATTGCCGGGGGAATCAGGGTGGATGATCCTGGCATTGACCTGGCTGTGGTTACAGCTATACTCTCATCCAGTGAAGATATCCCTGTTGATCAGCGTACCTGTTTTGCTGCTGAAGTTGGGTTATCGGGCGAGATAAGGTCTGTTAACCGGCTGGAGACCCGCATTGCAGAAGCTGAAAAACTGGGCATGGAGCAAATATTTGTTTCAGGATTCAACCTCAAAGGCTTGACTACCAAAGGATATTTCATCAAAATTATACCTGTAGGAAGGATTGACGAAGTGTTTATAAAAATATTTGGATAACAACTGCATACCCAAGGGTTATTCCATAATCTTCATTCCCATTTCCCTCCTGATACCATCAGTTAGTCATCATTACAGACAGGCAGTCAAATGATGTAATGTCAAACTGGTGAAATCTATATGTTGAACATTAATACAGAAGTAATCAAACATATAGAAAAGAAAATCACTAAGTTATAACTTAGTGATGAAAAATACAACTTATGATTAAAAATTCAACACATTATCAAAGGAACTGAAAACCAGACATTAACATTATATCATTGAAAGTAGTGTTTAAAAACACAACACTTTGTTATGGTGAAAATATCAACTCGAAAAATGTAAAAAGCTGAAAACCAGAGAATAAGAATGAGGAATTTATGTTTGGCACATTATTAGCCATACAAGGAGAAAATTAAAATATGAAATCTTTAAAACCTAATACGATGAAAGTAAATGTTTTTTTGCTGGCGGGTATCATGATAATATGTGCCCACAGTGTTACAGCACAAACTGCTGACCCTTTAATGGCCGGTGGATTAAAATTTTATGCAGCCCCAGGCCTCGAGACGCTGGTTTCAAATTGGTCAGCAGCACTTGGTGAAAATCAAACACCACCGGAAACTTGGATACCTGGTGATGGAGATGTTCCGGATGGCATCACATTTATTTATGGCGATCAGATGACAGATACTAAGTTTGAGTGGCGTATGCTTGCCGGTAGAGATGTAATGGTGCCGGTGATGAACGCAAGGCACCCGATGATTCAGGTGATCAAAGAAAATGGGATTAGCATGGAGACTCTGGCAGAGATGCTGACAAGCCCTTTAGGTTCAATAGGTAAAACTGAAGCAGGAAGGGAAATAGTTCAACAGGTGAAAATCCATGCCAACACTTCGGTACCTGAAATACTGACCATCGTACAAAATTTTCTGCAGATTGAATTTGAACCGTCGGATTTGCTGGCGCATGATACCAGAGAAAATTTTCTTGCGGCAATGTTAACTGACAGAAGTGCAATCGGCTTTTGCCGGCTCACAGATATTCTAACACCTGACGGGCATGAGTTTGTTGAAGGTATTAATATCCTGCCTATTGATCGCAACAATAACGGGCGCCTTGATCCGGCGGAGCAAATCTATGAAAACCCTGATCAATTTTCCAGAGCTGTATGGATGGGAAAGTATCCCAAAGCATTGAGCAGAAATATTTATGCAGTTTCTTCTGAGGTAATTCCGGCCGGGGATGCATTGGCTTTTCAATCATGGTTGTTTTCTCAGAGCCAGGAGGTATTAAGTAAAAGTGGTTATACTGCTTTGACAGCAAATGAAGCAATTGCCAGTTTAAGAGTTTTGAAAGGATATGAGCAGAGTACTTCAATCCAGTCAACATCTGCAAATGCCTGGCTGGGACTCTTCTTAGCTGTTTTGGTTTTAATCGTGGCTTCAGTAGCTTTCGGCATATGGCTTATCAGAAGAAAATCTTCTGAAACAACAGTGATTCAATCGGTTCATGAGAAAGGTCAGTTCCGTGATTCTGAAGTTTCAGCACCGGCCGGACTTTATTATGATACTACACATACGTGGACATTCATGGAAGATAACGGATCTTTAAAAGTTGGGGTTGATGATTTTCTCAGACATATCCTAGGCCAGGTTACCAACATTGGGCTTAAACCCATTGGTACCAAAATTACTAAAGGAGAACCTTTTGCAGCGATCAACAGAGATGGAAAGAGAATCGTTATTAAGTCTCCGGTAACAGGTACCATTGTTGGTCAGAACACAAGGATTGATTCTTTCCCAGGTAAGAATGACCTTATTCATGATTGGCTTTATATTATTGAGCCTGCTAACTGGAAACGCGAAATGGAATTTTTATTCCTGGCTGACCAATACAAATCATGGCTCAAGGATGAATTCATCCGCCTGAAGGATTTTCTCGCAAGAACACTTCAGAATCATGCCCCACAATTTGTTCCGGTTGTCCTGCAAGATGGTGGCGAATTGACTGAGGGATTTATGACGGATCTCGGTCCTGAGATCTGGGAAGATTTTCAAACTGAATTTCTTGATAATTCGCCTTATACAAGTTTGTAAGTTTATATTTAAAGGCAGTTCCTCAAGTTTGATAAATGATTGAATGATTTGTTCTGGTAATAGAAATTAAACCTCTGATAGAAATAATTTATAAACAAAAAACCTACTATGTCTATTTCAAGAAAAACTTTTCTAAAGGTCCTGGGCGTAACAGCTTCTTCATTGGCTATTGGTTCGGAACTAAAGGCGTCCACTGCCGGCATCGAAAATTCAGGTGGCGTTGAGTTGAAGGGGATGCTTTATGACATGACCCGTTGTATTGGTTGTCATGGTTGTGAGTATGATTGTGCTGAGGCTCATGGTATGCCTGAGCCGGATATCCCGCGAAACCCGCCCTACAGGAGAATTGATGAGACCCGGCGGACAGTAGTGAACAAGCATGAAACTTCTGGTGATACGGTTCCTGTAAAAAGCCAGTGTATGCATTGTAACCAGCCGGCTTGTACAACGGCATGTCTTACACAAGCCATGCATAAAACCAAAGAGGGACCGGTGATCTGGCGGGAGGATAAATGCATGGGATGCAGGTATTGTATGATTGCCTGCCCCTTTGAAATTCCGAAATTTGAGTATGCCAGTACCAATCCGAAAGTAATCAAGTGCGACATGTGTCACGAACTATTACAGGAAGGTGAAATTCCTGCATGTGCTTACTATTGTTCCCAGGAAGCCCTGACCTATGGAACAAGGCGTGAACTCATTGCTGAAGCCCGCAAACGCATTCATGATGAGCCTGATAAATATGTTGATTATATCTATGGTGAAAAAGAAGCCGGAGGAACCTCATGGATGTACATCTCTCCTGTACCTTTCGAAGAACTGGGATTCAATACCAGGGTTCTGAAAAACTCCTATCCCGGCCTCACCAAAGGTTTTATTTCGAGCATCGCACCCGTTGACCTGTTGTTACCAACTTTCCTTCTGGGAGTATATGAAGCAACCAAACCAAGTAAAAATAAAAATGAGGAGGATGTAAAATGAATCATACCAGCAATATTCAAATACCAGCAAAAAAGGAAATTAATGTTTTCAGGTTTTTGCTCAGTGAGATGAAACCGAAAATTAAAATCTTTACATTCTTTAATGTCCTTACCTTTCCGATCATTGTTGCGGGGCTTGCCATTATTGTTTACCGTTTTATGCATGGCCTTGAATCGGTAACAAACCTTTCACAGGATGTGCCATGGGGCATATGGAAGGCATTCAATGTGGTTGTTGGCGTTGCCATGGCTGGCGGAGCCTATGTACTGGTTTTTATAACCCATGTGTTACATGTAAAAAAATATGAACCGGTATTAAAAATCGCTGTGTTAAACGGGCTTTTGGCTTATATCTTTTATTCAGCAGCATTGATCCTTGAATTAGGCAGGCCACTTGATATTTTTAACGTCATTATTGGCAATAACTTCGGGGTGAGTTCTATTTTATTTCTGGTAGCGTGGCATTTCTTACTTTATATTTTATGCCTTTTTCTTGAATTCTCACCTTCGATTGCTGCCTGGCTGAATGCCAGGAAATTACATAAACTGCTCACAGGTCTCACATTGGTGGCAGTAGTGTTTGGGATTACCCTTTCTGTGCTGCACCAGGCAGGGATTGGCGCCCTGTTCACACTGGCAAGCGGGAAAGTCCATCCATTGTGGTACAACCAGTATTTGCCCCTGATGTTTGTAATGCAAAGTGTATTTGGCGGGCTTTCGCTGGTTGTGGTGATGGTTGTGATTAGCTGGAAAGTGTTCAAAAATCAGCTCTCTGAAAAGATGAAAAAGGCTAAAAACAATATCCTTATTGGAATGGCAGGAATCAGTGGCGTGGGTATTTTTTCTTATCTGTTTATGGCTATGATCATTTTTATACATGAGAAAAACTGGGTATACCTGGGAACCGGATGGGGCTCTTGGTACTTGTTTGAAATGGTTCCTTTTGTATTTCTGCCCATGTTGATTTTTATTTACAGTTATAAAATGAAAAATGTTAACATGAGTATCGTAGCCTCAGCACTAACCCTGATTGGCATCCTGCTCAACCGGCTGAATATTTCCCTTATTGCATACAATATTGATGCTGTTGTCAGGTATATCCCTACATGGCAGGAATTGACAGTATCAGTTTCCATCATCCTGATACAAATATGGGTGTTCAGGTGGATCATCCTCAGGATGCCCGTTTTGCGTGATGGTCCTGAATGGGCTAAGAATAAACACTAATGCGATTATAGATAAATAATAGAGGTTCATAAAACATTAACAATAAATTTAAATTCTTCTGATTATGGAATTTTATCATTATGACATTTTTGAAACCAAAGGTCTGGAATATATCGTGACCATTGTATTCTTTGCTCTTCTGGTGCCCTTGTGGTTCATCCTTAAAAATCGTGAAACGATTAAGAAGGGTATCCAAAAAACCCTGAGTGTTTTAAATCCACAAAGGCTTAGCATTCCCAAAGGAATTTTTCACAGTCCAAATCATACCTGGGCTTTCCTTGAAAAATCGGGTAATGCCATCATTGGATTGGATGAGTTTTTGCTAAGTGTTACGGGTCCGGTTACTGTTACACCACTGGTTGATAAGGGTGTAGCGGTTAAACAGGGTGACATCATTGCCAACATTGTTCATGGTAAAAAGCAACTAAATGTTCATTCACCCATATCTGGCACAGTCCAGCTAACCAATGACCACCATACTGAAGATGCTTCTGCCCTCATGGATGATCCCTATGGAGATGGCTGGATATTTGAGATCAGGCCTGCCAACTGGATTGCAGAAACCAGGCAGTATTACCTTGCTGATGATGTTGTTAGCTGGTCAATGAAGGAGTTATCCCGGATGAAGGACTTTTTGGCGAAGATCCGGCTGAAAGAATCGATCTTTCCATCAGGTTTGGTCTTACAGGATGGCGGTGAGTTGCGGGAGCATTTTCTTGCTGAACTGAGTGATGATGTTTGGGAAGAATTCCAGAATGAATTTCTGGAGATGAAGAAGAAAGGGGAATAAAGAATAAATTGATCTTTTTCCCGGAATACTTCATCAGGACCTTGATTTTTCTTTACCGGAATCAGTTAAAATAGATAAGAAAGATCAAGGTTTTCTGTATCATGTCTATTTTCCCAATTTATTGACAGAAAAACCATCCTCTTATTGGAATTTTTTTCCGATCTTGCAGGTGAAAAAATAAGTGTAAAATGGCAGAAACATCTGGTATAGAAACCAAAAAGAAAAAGGGAATATTCGCCATACTGATGAGGTACCTGAGATTTCATTCTTCTGTTTACAGCAGGGTAATATTGGTGATCGGTATATTGTCAGTATTGCTATTTGTCTCTTATGCTGTGCTCTTCCGATCTGTGAAAGAGCAATATATGAATACATTGATCCGTGAAAACGGTGATAACATAGGTTCAATGGTTGAAGGCGCACTTTATCATTCTATGTTAAGGAATGACAAAACCGAGCTTTACAATACGCTTGACCTGATCAATACCCTGTCGGGAATAGACGAGGTAAACCTATATGATCATACTGATTATCTGGTTTATTCTTCCTATTCCATGGAAGCCAGTCATTACAATGACCCTGTTTGTATGAATTGTCACGTTTCCCTGAGCAGTTTATTTCGCGGGAACGAGAAAACATACAGT
>JBLRXC010000070.1:0-13992 GCA_047920975.1 Bacteroidales bacterium
TGTTCGGCAGAACAGGAAAAAAGGATGCAAAACAAATTTTTGACGGATCTAATTTCAAAGGTGGAAACAAGAATCCTGTCAGGACTTGTCTTTTATTTGCAGTGATGCATAAAAAAATCTGCCATCCCGCATGTATTGCATTGATGGCAGACTTTTCCAGAGAGATCAACTGAAGTATCATCAGGCCAGATGCCCTGTTATTTCATTTCTGTTAGATTTCAGAACTGTCCACGGATTTCTCCGCCGGGAAACTGACTTGTGTGCAGGTTTACATATGCATTGCTGCTGATGATGTAATCCATCAGGTCAGAGAGTGGCATTCCTACCAGTGGACCAACCAGGTCGCTGGCTGTGATGATTCCTTTTGCAAGTACCCCGTTAAAAGGACCCGGGATGAGCTGGGCTGGAGGACTATCCGGATATAACCACACAGTAACCGGGCCGTTAGCACCTGCAGGAGCGAGGTGTATATGGCACTGGGTAATGTTTTTAATGTTGGCTACTGTCAATGTGTAGTGGAGCTCTGTACCGTCATTTTTCAAATGAAATATAGCCTGGCCTACAGCTTTTGAGTCGTTGGGTGGTACTTCCTGAGCACCTGATAACTTAACCGGAAAAGTCATTGATTCTTGACCAATTTTCAGATGGGAATCTTCATTGAATTCCTGCTGACTGACGGCCTCACTGCCGTCCTTTGAGCATGATACAAACACGAGCATGATGCCTGTGATGAAAAGCAAACTTAGTTTTTTCATAGTTAGAAGTGTTTGAATTAGTAATAGATAACAAAATTCTTACTTAATGGTTCTCCTTCAAAATGTTAAATATTTGTTAAACATTTTGTTAAACCACGTGAAGATACCTACTTCAAACCCTTCGAAGCAAAATACTCCACCGGCGCATACTCATCAGTCAGGATAAACGCCTCCTCTGACAGATCCAGTTCAATGAAGTTTGAAAGAAAAGTATTGATTTCAGTGTCATCACTTGTGAGGTCAAAAGGTTTTTCGCTTTTCAGCCCAACAAGCATGATGTTCTGATAGAAGTTTTTTTCAGCTTCGGTCGGATCCGGGTACTGTACGGCGAAGAGCAGCACACGGGGAAAAACACTCTGATATGTCACCGTCTGCGCTTGCAGAAACCTGTTGTTTTCGGGATTTAATGTTGAGATGATGTTGGCAAATACGGCACCATCCTCTGAAAGCACATCATAAATTCTCTGAACGGCCTCCCGCGTTGTTAACTGAAACGGTATTGTGATCATCGACTTGTAGGCATCCATAAAAACCGCGTCATATCTGTTTTTTGTCCGGTTCAGGAAGATGCGGCCATCGTCATGGATAATCTGTAACCGTGGATCATCCGGAAGGTTAAAGTACTTTCTTGCCAGCCTTGTCAATCCCGGATCAATTTCAACAACATCAATGAATGCATCAGGGTGGCGCATCAGGTAATCTTTGGGAAATGCATAACCTGAACCACCGATCATTAATGAATGGGTAAAACCCGGCACAAAATGATCAACCAGCCGGTAATATTTCAAAACATCAAACACCAGGTCATTATCCTGGTCGGTGAACATGGCAGAACTGCTCTCATCATTGATACGCAGCATCCTGATGGGTTTGTTGGTTTTCGTATCAGTAGTCTGGTAAATGATCACCCGGTTGTATTGGGTATCCACATCAATATAGTCACGTTGACGGTTGGACTGACGATTCCATAATACTACAACCAGTAATACAGCGCCTAAGGGGACAGTAGTAAGGAGTAACTTTTTTTCAGCGATCAGAATGATGAAGGCCAGGACCAACAACACCAATACCAAAGAAAACAAAATGTTTACATGGCCCATGACAGGCAAGAGCACAAACCCTGCTGCAAATGTACCCATAATACTACCCAGTGTGGAAAGTGCATATAAACTTCCAACCAGTCTGCCGGAAGTTGAAAGCTGAGAGATCATCAATTTAACCCCAAAGGGCAGGACCATTCCAAAAAACAGACTTGCTGGGGCAAATAACAGGACAGAGGCTATTGTTGCCCGCAATCTCAAACCGGGGATATATTTCACCACCCTGTCGAGGATGTAGGTATTTCCCACGGTAGCCAGCAGAACAAAAACAGCTGAGAGGCCGAGCATAATAAAGAGCATGAAAAAGCCGGGCTTTCTCACCGAGATCAGACCACCCAGCCAATAGCCGAGGCTGAGGCTCGCAAAGACAATCCCGATAAGGCTGGTCCAGACATAAACGGAGGTTCCAAGATAGGGACCTAAAAGTCGTGAACCAACGATTTCAAAGATCATAGTAATGGCACCGACCATAAAAATAACCATCCCTGTCACGTTCTTTTTCATGCCTGACAGATTAATTTATAATTAGTTTCCAGGTGTGTACTGACGCATCACGCACAAGTGTCAGGAGATATATGCCTTTTGGTAACAGCGACATCTCTATGCGAAACAAATTGGAGTTTACTCCAAAACTGTGAGTGTACTCTGCTATTCTGCGCCCTTCCAAACTGGATATCACAATCACGCTCTGAAATTCATCACTGCCCTGATAGACAATTGAGTAATTGCCTGTTTGCGCATCATAACCAATCCTAAAATCAGTAATCAAAGAGTGCTGACCCAGTCCTGCACCAGAAATCTCAAGCTCTGCAAAAATTTCTACCGATTGCCTGTTGGTGATTTTGATATCCCCGGTTGTATATGTTTCATAACCCGGTGCGGAAATTGTAAATTTATAAGTTCCCTGATAAACAGGACGAAAAAACCACCCATCTGCAGGATTTGAGCCTACCCATGAATTGTCAGCATCGTGTCCTTCGATGGTTATTGTTGCTTCCACCGGATCGCTTGTATTTTTATCGGTGACCATGCCCCTGATCCCAAACAGCGTTTGTTCCATGTAATTAAGGAAAGAACGGTGATTGTATTCCCAAAAAGCAGGTAGTTGGGAGGGGGGTGGCAGTTTGAGATTGGAAATTTCGAGTGTAAATTCTCTGCAATGGTGAAAATAGTTCATATAGTCCTGCCTGCCTCCACTGATGGAATACCAGGAATACCCATTGGTTATTCCGCTGTTAAACCCGCTCATATATCCCGCCGGTGAATAGAATTGTGCTGTATCGGCGTACTCCCGGCAGACAAACTGCCACCAATCATCATCTGCAGCAAGCTGAGGCCATGTATCCCAGGGGTAATTGCAGACCTCTGCACCGCCGTGCAAATTGGAAGAGATGACAAAACGGTTTTCTTCAGCAAGTTGCATGAAAGCCATTGTTTCAACCTGCCAGGGTTTTCCATCGGGATGCGGGCCTTCTTCAGGGTCAGGAAAGTTACGGTTTAAATCAACATTATTGGCATTGAAACGTTTGGCGCCATTCACAGTTTGGTTCCCACCGAAGTAAGTGCCATCAGGGTTGGCCAGGGGATTGATCCAGATATCCAGATTGTCAACCAGTTGAGTCACCTGCGGATCATCACCATAATTGGAAAGCAGGTAATCAATAAGGCGCAGCATCAGCACATAGCCGGTAATCTCATCGCCGTGCATGCTCGAAGTGTAAAGAAACTGTGCTTCTCCGGGTTCCCATTCAGCATTGTCGGATATCCTTGCAAACAGAATTTCCCTGCCCTGAACGGTTTGTCCAATGCTGAAAACCTGGCAAAGATCAGGATAGTCCTCCTGAAACTTGCCCATCATCTCAACATAAACCTCATAAGTCGGATAAAAATCCCAGTCACTCAATGATGTTCCGGTCATCTGATCCAACATTTTCAGATCAGTCAAAATACCCGGCGGAGTCAGTACTTCAAGGGGGATGTTGAGTTCCAGAAAGTCGGCAAATCCATCTGCATTCGCATAAGCATAAACCCACCCATTGATTTGCGATCGATCGATGCTGATCTTTTTTCCCAGTTTCTGAAGAATATGGAATGGATGGTCAGGAAAACGGAAATAGACCTCTCCCCTTTCGGTTAACTGTTCATTTGCTTTTTGGATATCAGAAAATGACTGAGCAAAACCGGAATTGAGCAGAAAAAGTATGATCAGAAGGTAGAATATTTTTAGTTGATTCATATGCCATCACGGTTGAATTTTGCAAAGGTATGAAGAATTGGCAAGGATTTGAACCATAATTCAGATCATACACAAGGAATTTTCTATGGATAAGTGATCATCAGTATTTTCATTGCTCCTGGTAATCAAACAGGTCATGAATTGGTTGCACCTCTTGAGCAGCAGCACTGAATTTAAGAATCAGGCCGGCACTTATGATTGCTGTTCGGGTAAGGCCGTCGGCACGGTATTTTCTTGCATATACAGGAAAAGCGGATGAAATCTTAATTTGCTTATTTTCACCTATATGCCACCACCAGTTAAAGTAAAGATTGAAGGTAAGCCCTTCAGATCCGGAAAGTTTTTCATAAGTTCCGTTTCTCCTGATCTCATCAGGCTGAAGTCTGTACACCGGAAGCATACCAACAGCCATTTGGCTTGCAGGGTTGTAATTAAAAGTCCTTTGAACCCTCAGCATCAGGTCATCGCCACGCCTTAGATATGCTGATTCAAAATACCGTTTGTTGTCGGGGAGATGAATTGAATCACCATGCAGGTATTCATTTTGGTTTGAACCAAAAGGATGCTGATAAGCCAGACTCAGGCTCCATTTCTCACTGTGCCAGGCAAGCCCTGTAATGATGTCATTGGTACCAAGGCTCGACTGGTAAACCATGGGTAAGGGCTGACCATCAATTTTTTTGCTGGCATCATTTGTAAAAAAACGCCCGCCGGCTACAATGGAATAGGCAGATTTACCAGTATGCAATATCACGTGTGACAGCGAAACCAATAAATCACCGACTCCACTGGTTGATCCTAAATTGCCTATGGTTACCTGATAAGGAATACGCACTTCAAAACCTGTGGTGGATGAAAGTCGATGACTCATTGTCAATTCGGTGCTTAGCACCAACGACTCTTTGTCGGCAAGACCGATACTCTGCGTATAATCCATCAGAAACCTGGTTTCATTTTGTCCGTAATCCCTGAGTCCCAGTGATCCCGCCGAACAGGCGCCCGCATCGCTGCATCCCTGACTGAAGGCATTGTAACCCAACAGAATAATAACGACTATCAGGGTTGCTTTCATCATCTTTTTACTTGCTTTGGTCGCAAAGAAACAAAGATTCTTACTGGTTGTGATCAATTTAATGAAGCATAGCGTAAAAAAAGATCCTATTTTCGCATGGCATCAAAAAACTTAACAATGAAAGTTTCAGGCTTCACTTTTATCCGCAATGCCATCATCTATGATTATCCAATCGTGGAGTCTATTCAGTCCATTCTGCCCGTTTGTGATGAAGTTGTTGTTGCTGTCGGGAAATCTGATGATGATACGCGGGGATTGATCTCAGGTATCGACAACAAGGTGAGGATCATTGATACCGTTTGGGATGACGACCTTCGTGAAGGTGGCCGTGTTCTTGCCGTGGAGACGGACAAGGCTTTCCGTGCGATCTCAAAAGAGGCTGACTGGGCCTTTTATATCCAGGGAGATGAGGTGATCCATGAAAAATACCTTGATGAAATCAGGCTCAATATGTTGAAGTGGAAGGATGATGAACAGGTAGAGGGACTTCTTTTCAAATATCTTCATTTTTATGGTTCCTATGATTATGTCGGTTCTTCAACCAAGTGGTATGCACATGAGATCAGGATCGTTAAAAACAACCCTGCCATCTATTCATACCGGGATGCACAGGGTTTCAGGATTCACAACAACCGGAGGCTGCGTGTAAAACCAATTGAAGCCTGGATGTATCATTACGGCTGGGTGAAGGATCCGCGGACCATGCAGAAGAAACAGGAAGATTTTAACAAACACTGGCACGATGATGAATGGGTCGACAAAAATGTAGTAAAAGCTTCGGAATATGACTATTCCAATATTGATTCACTGCGACATTTTGATGGCACACATCCACAGGTTATGCTCCAGAGGATCAATGATAAAAACTGGCAATTCGACCATGACATGACCAGAAACAAGATGACAATCAAAGACTCGGTAAAACAATTTCTGAAACAGAAACTGGGGATAGATACAGGGTATAAAAACTACCGGATCGTTTAGCGCAAATATGTTTTGACAAGTATCTTTCTGTAAATTGTCTGATCGTCTGACAAAACCTTTATGAGGTACAGGCCATCCCTCAATCCTGAGACCTGAATTTCAGCATGAACACCATTTATATTTCCTGCACGAAGTACCTGACCATGCAGATTATTCAACGTAACCTCCTGCATCACTTTATCCGAATGAATAAAAATCCTCTCGGAGACAGGGTTGGGATAAATTTCAAGCAATAGCTTGCTCGTGGTAACCATTCCTGTCACAGATTCGACCACTATATAATCATTTTTGAAGATGGTGTTTGAACCTGCATCGTTGGATACTGTCAGGACAACTCCAAAAGTTCCCGGGGAGTTGTATGTGACTGCGGGATTTTGCGCTGATGAAAAGGCCGGAGTGCCTCCTTCAAAGGTCCAGTCCCAGGAGGTTGGGCTATTGAGAGAAAGATCGGTAAACTGCACTGTATCACCAGTTGAGATCAGGGTTAAATTGGCCATAAAATCTGCAAGAGGAGGAAGCAATCCACCTTCGCAAGCGATAATGGCACTCCAGCCAGGACGGGTGACAGACTGATCGGAATGAAAAACGAAAGTAAGCGCTCCTTCCGGATTGTCAGCCTCAATGATTCCGGGAGAACTGGTTCCACAATAGGTGCCAATAAGCGGAGCTGAAACAGATGATCCATCGTAGATCCTGAGCCAGTCATAGTTGCAACTGGCGTGATATTCCAGGTCGAACATCGTAAACTGAGCTTTTATCATGGCTCCCGGGAGGTCCGGAGTAAAAATCATCGTGTAATCCTCGTTGTTAGCGTAATTTGCACTGGGCCCCCCCGAATCATAAAACAAGCCGGTACAGGTTGTAACAGTTGTGGTCTGCATGAAATATTCAATGCTTACAGTAATGTAGGATGACTTTGTAATGGTTTCAGTATTGGTTCCGTCAGATACCGTAAGTGAAACATCATAACTTCCTGTTTCGGAATACAAAATACCAGAAGGATGCTGATCAGAGGAAACTGCAGGTGTTCCCCCCTGAAATGTCCACGACCAGTTCACAGGATTTCCCCAGGTAAGGTCAGTAAAATCGATCGCTGAACCAGCCGGAATATTTGTGGCACTTGCAACAAAATCGCCGATAAGTGTCCCCGGCTGCAGCTGAACATCCAGCAGGGTCAGTTGCCGGTTTATGATCTGAACACCCTGAATGGTTTGCGGATAATATCCAGGGGCAGAAAATGTGACCATATAGGTCCCGGCATGCAGCGGTCTGAAATATCTTCCGTTGGCCGGATAGGTGTAAACCCATGAACTGTCAACATCATGATTTTGCATAAAAATCTCTGCAACAACCGGATTTCCTGTAACCACATCTGTCACGGTACCATTCAGGCCGAAAAGCGATTGTTCCATGTATTGAAGGAAACTCCTGTAATTGTATTGCCAGAAAGCAGGCAACTGACTGGCCGGAGGAAGTTTTGTATTGGATAATTCAAGTGTAAATTCCCTGCATTGATGGAAGTAGTTCATATAATCCTGGCGCCCTCCACTGATGGAATACCAGGCATAACCATTGGTTATTCCGTTGTTAAAACCAGTCATGTAACCCGGTGGAGAATAGAACTGGGCAGTGTCGGCATACTCACGGCACACATATTGCCACCACAGGTCATCCGCTGCCAGCTGGGCCCAGGTATCCCATGGGTAATTACAAACTTCGGCGCCTCCATGAAAGTTTGAACTCATTACGAACTGGTTGTTTTCGGCCAGATTCATGAACGCAATGGTTTCAACCTGCCATGGATTGCCATCAGGGTGCGGACCGTCTTCAGGGTCAGGATAATTCCGGTTCAGGTCAACATTATTGGCATTATAACGCTTGGCACCATTCACGGTGTTGTTCCCCCCAAAATAGGTCCCGTCAGGATTTGCAAGTGGATTGATCCAGATTTCAAGACTGCTGAGCAATGTATCCACCTGAGGGTCAGCGCCGTAATTTGAGAGCAGGTAATCAATCAATCTCAATGAGAGGACATACCCCGCTGTTTCATCCCCATGCATGGTTGCAGTGTACATAAATTGTGGTTTTCCTGCGCTCTGGCTGACATTGCTTGAAATGCGCGCAAAAAGAAGCTCCCTGCCCTGTATGGATTGTCCGATGCTGATAATTTCGCAAAGGCCGGGGTAATCAGTCTGAAACTGATACATCATGTTTAAATATCCCTGGTAAGTAGGATAGAAATCCCACTCCTCGATTCCTTTTACATCTGAGACCTCTTTCATAGTTACAGTCTCAAGCAGACTGGGAGGCGTAAGCACTTGAAAATCAAGTCCTAATTCATGAAACTTCAGAAACTCCTTTTCATTGGCATAAGCTGTCACAAATTTCTTCTCCACCTGGTCGAGGGAGACCATGCGAGAAATTTCAGCAATCAATTTTTCTCCCGGGTTTTCAAACTGAAAATAGACCTCACCCCTCCCGGTTAGCATGTCATTAAGTTGAGCGTTAATTTGTCCAACCGTAAATGCAGGTATTAAACCGAAAAGAATCAGTAAAAAAATGCCTGCTATAAACTTATGACGAAACTTCATGATGACATTGTTTTGCATATACAGGCCTATTGACAAAGCCAACATATCATACGTTGCTTTCCATGGAAAAGTACAGTTCATAAAAAATTTAAATTTCATTTACTCTTGAACATTCTCAGGTAATTCAGCGTCTGGAGTATAAATTCATCCAGTTCAGACGAGTCATCCATCCTGATCATCATATCCAGATGAACCTGGTTGTACTCCGTGTGCAGGCCAACCTTAAAACAGGATACGGAAAGTGAAGTGATATACCGGTTGATGAAGGTGTCGTCGAGCGAAAAATCTATCAATATATCAAACTCCTTGTTGATCAGCCCTTTCAAATAATCAGACCTGGGGATACCATACCAGTTCAGATCCTTCCGTGTGAAATAGTAGCCCGCATTGGCGGCGATGCAATAGTTAGGAATTTCATCCCTGTTCACAAAACCAAGTGCAAGCACATTCTTCTTACCGGATGTAAGCGCCTTTGTAAGATCCTTGATAAGGTTAAAGTCTTTCTGTGTATTCACTTTGTAAACGATGCAAATAGTTTGCGCCTCATCGAGGTTGACAAGTCTTTTATTGCGCTTAACTTTTTTTTGCCGCCGTTGCAGCACAAAATTGCCGGTTCTTTTTTTCAAACCTGAAAAAAAATCTGCCATTCCAAACGAATTATACCATTTCTCTTAATTCCCGATCTGTAAAGAAAGTTCAAACTTACGAATAAAATGCTACTTTTGAATTCAAATTTTTTTAATTAAGAATGGCGTTTCAGACATCGAAAACAGTTCCGCGATTTTTTGGACTCAGAATATATCTTTTTTCAACCATCCTCTATTACTGGCTGGTGCTGCCTTTTCTGCTAATCCTTACCATAAAATATGCCCCGGAACTCAGGGAGTTGAGCAAACAGGCAGGTGCTAAAACCGAATCAGACCCAGCCAACCTGTTTTCAGATTCAATCTACCTTAAAAAGGAGACCAATATCACTACACTGAAATTGACAAAAAGCGATGATAGTCTGTCGTCTTCTGACATTCATTCGAATCAGAAAAAACCCGAAACAACGGGTATTCGTATTGATCCATTAGGAGTAAAGATATCACCCGACCCGGCATCCCAGACGAATGGTTTCGACAGTGGTAAACAAGTTGGGCGCGCATTCAACCTGCTTTTCAACATGCTGCTGATCAGTTTTTTTCTGGGTCTTATTTTTAACATTCCATTCAAAAGATACTTTTCAAGAAAGAGAAGACGAAGAACTGTTTCGCCAAAACTATTCAGTTTTTGTAAACGGTATATTCTCAGGTCTCCGGTCATCAATGCCGGCATTCTTGGCCTGGCCTACGCTGTAGCACATGTTTTCATGCTGGTCACCATTTGGGTTGATAAACCTTTCAGTAATGATCTTGAACAGAGTATTTACGTACATTTTTTCTTCATTTCCATCACTGCCTCAATATTGTCGCTGCTGTTTGTTTACTATTGGGAAAAACACCGTGTCCACCTTCGCTATCTCGAACATATCTTTTTGCCAGAGGAGCTTCGCAAGAGAATTTTCAATCTCAAAGTAGGCCGGATCAGAAACAGGATGTTTCTCTCATTTGCAATGACCACCCTGCTTCCTCTTACGATCGTGATCTTGTATCTTTTTCTCAGCGTAACATACCTGCGGGATTTTTCTTTGGAGGATTTCTCTGAAGAGCATAAGAAAATACTCCTTGGGGATTATGCCATGTTTGGCAGTGTAATCACAAGTTCTGGTCAGGACCTCAATATCCCGGGATGGCTGTTTTACATCAATGCCATCAACAGCTTTTTCATGTTCATTGGAATCTACAGCAGTATTTTCATCGCTTTCGTTTATATTCTGTTCCTGGTCAAGTGGACCACTCAGGACATTGTTTATCCGGTGAAGGAGTTACTTGAAAACATGAGGAAAACCGGGAAGGGTGAACTGCATCATTACTCGCTGGTTCGAACAAATGATGAGATTGGCGAACTCACGGAAGGATACAATGAAATGACACAAAAGATCGGCGACTTCTTCAATAACATCACCCGGATGAATGAGGCTTACTCCTATTTTGTTCCCCGGCAATTTCTGGAATTTTTGGGGAAGGAAAGTTTTGTCGATATCCGGTTGGGTGACCAGGTCGAAAAAGAGATGACAGTCCTTTTCAGTGATATCCGGTCATTTACCGAGATTTCTGAAACAATGACCCCCAAGGAAAATTTTGATTTCATCAATTATTACCTGGGATACATGGAACCGGTTATTCGGAACAACAACGGGTTCATCGACAAATACATCGGCGATTCCATTATGGCATTGTTCAGCGAAAGCGCAGAGGACTCAATCAATGCGGCCATTGAGATGCGGATAAAACTTTCACAGTTCAACCAGGTGATGGATCAGTTCGGCAGACCAACCATCAACAGCGGCATTGGCATTCACACGGGTATGTTGATGCTTGGTGTTGTTGGCGGAGAGGGAAGAATGGATGGCACAGTTATTTCCGATGCCGTCAATCTTGCTGCCAGACTTGAAGGACTCACTAAACTTTATGGCGGATCTATTATTATCAGCCAGGACACGTTGATCAAACTTAAAAACCCTGCACAGTATCATTACCGGTTTCTTGATATTGTTAAGGTAAAGGGCAAGAGGGAGGCCGTTTATATTTTTGAGATCCTTGATGGTGATCCTGAAGACATACGACAACTGAAAATTCAAACCAGGGAACAATTTGCCGGAGGCATAAATTATTATAAATCCGGGAGTTTCGAAAAAGCATCGGAGCAGTTTAAGGCAATTATGAATATAAATCCACATGACAAAGCAGCCTCAGTCTATTATTCAAGATGTAAGAAATTTGCAGAGCGTGGTGTGCCTGATGACTGGGACGGAATTCAAACAATTTCATGGGATTAAGAACAATTGTGTATTCAATGCGTTTATTTTAACACTTTAAATTATTTTATGGATTTTGAAGCGGTAAAAAAGTTCATTCTGGATCGACTCGAGCATGGACTGGATAAGAACCTGGTATACCACTCCATTGATCATACCCGTGACGTGCTGAATTCGGTAGAACGATTGGCAAGATTGGAAGGTGTGAACGGAGATAACCTCACCCTTCTTAGGACGGCGGCTCTTTTTCATGATGCCGGATTTCTTGAAACATATGATGGTCATGAAATGGCTTCCATTGAGATGGCCCGGAGGGTTTTACCTAAATATGGTTATTCTGATCAAAATATTGCTGATATTCAGGGAATGATCAAGTCAACGGAGATTCCGCAAAATCCAAAAAATCACCTGGAAGAAATATTGGCTGATGCTGACCTAGATTATTTGGGCAGAGATGATCTTTTTCTGATAGGACAAAGACTGCAATATGAATGGAGTTCTTTTGGCAAAGTATCCTCCTTGCGCGACTGGCATTTCAAGCAACTGGAATTTCTTAAAAACCATAAATTTTTTACGAAATCAGCAGTTGATTTGCGCGAAGAGAAAAAACAGGAAAATATTAAAGAGCTTGAAAATCTGCTTTGTCTTAAAAAATAAAGTTTAGTCGAACAGCGAAAAAAAATTACTAATTTTGTCAGAATTAAAACCTGCATCAAATATTTGAGCGCTTATGGATACAAAAATGAATGAAATAATCCTTGTCCCGACAGATTTTTCAGAAGTGTGTAACAATGCCATGCATCATGCAGCCGAAGCTGCCAGATATCTTCAATACAAAGTTGTGCTGCTGCATGTTATTGATAAAAATACCAAAGCCCAACTCAAAAAAGAAAACAAAGGAACGGAGGCCATTGATGCAAAGTTGAATACGATGGCTGGCAATCTGAAAAAGGAGTTTGGCGTTGAGGCCAGTATCCTCTCCAGGGAGGGTGATATTTTTACAACCATTGGCGAGGTTGCCAAAGATATTGGTGCCAGCCTTATCTACCTGGGCACCCATGGGAAGGTTGGTGTTCAGCAGAAAATAACCGGAAGTTTTGCACTGAAAGTTGTCATGTCATCTCCTGTTCCATCGGTAGTTGTTCAGAAACGGCCTTTTAACAAAGGTTACCAGAAGATTATTCTCCCCATTACCAGCGACGCCGGTCCATGGGAAAAAACAAAATGGGCCTCTTTTATTGCAAAAAATTTCAACTCTGAAATTCATGTTTTCCATACCGACAACCCAGGATTGAACGATGCCTTAAAGATAATTACCAACCATTTCGAAAAGGAAAAAGTATCTTATAAACTCATAAAAGCTGACGGAAGTTCATTCTCCAAACAGGTTATGGATTATTCAACAGCCAATCTGATTGACATGATCATGATCATGACCAACCCTGACACAAGTTTCACAAAATTCATATTGGGCTCCTACGATGAGGAAATGATCTTCAATCCCTCCCAGATACCCGTGATGTGCATCAACCCAAGAAAATACAACTGGGAAAAGATATTTAAGCTATAGATTTTCCCTCGGGAATTGTTCACCACTCCATAAGGGTCAGGCATTCATTGTTCAGCATTGTAATGATTCCTGCCTTTAACTTTTCAATAACCGGTTTTTGCGTTGCAGGAAAAATTGCCCGTAGCGGAAAATATTTATTTTGGAGGAACCAAATAAATTTTGAATTTTATTTAATTTGTACATATTTTTGTACGTTTTTATGTACTAAATATTACAATCATGATAACAACAACAATTTCAGATTTTAGAAAGGATATAAAAAGATATCTTGACAATGTGACTGAAAACTTTGAGACGTTAATAATTCATCGTGGGAAAGATAATGGAGTTGTTGTTATCTCATTGGAAGAATATAATTCATTAAGAGCGACCCAACATGAATTATCATCCAAAGTTAATGAGCAACGACTCGATTCCGCCATAGAAAAATTAAAAAATGGCTCATCTTTTCATAAAGACCTGATTGAAGAATGAAGTACACATTTGTAGATGAATCCTGGGAAGATTATTTGTATTGGCAAAAGACAAACAGGAAAATTCTTAAAAGGATCAATGAATTATTAAAAGATATTTCGCGAAATCCTCATTCGGGTCTTGGAAAGCCTGAACCACTAAAATTCAAGTACAAAGGTTTTTGGTCCCGGCGAATTGATGGAGAACATCGTTTGATATACAAGTATAATGAAAATGAGATACTGATTGCAAAATGTAGATTTCATTATGACTGAAATAAAAACGGATGGTAAATGAGGCTAAACGGGTAACTTTTAAAACTGAAGTTTCGC
>JBLRXC010000071.1:0-13949 GCA_047920975.1 Bacteroidales bacterium
TTGGTTTATAATGACCCGGACAAGGCAGATGTAAGAACAAAATCTGAAAATCCTGAGTTCATTCTTCTTTATGGAGGAGGAGCCAGTTTTCTGCTAAATAATTCATTTAACCTGAATATTGAATACATGTCAAGAAGGATGGAAAATGACCGTATTGATGGAATCACAAATAATAATGACTATGAATACTTCTCATATCTTTCAATGGGGTTCACATATAAAATCAACAATCAACCCCGTGATGTGAGGTATTATAAGCGTTTAGGCATGAAGTCACCGCTCATAAGAAGAAATTAAAGCTAAAACAGTCAAGGGATGAATAATCATAAGGTAATCTGCAAAAAAAATAGAAATCGTGAGAAAAGAAATTAAACTCCTGGCAGTGGGAATCATTCTAATGGGAATGGGTGTCCCACAACTCAATTATGCCCAATCCTGGGGAGGGTATAAGAAAGCAAATGGATTCTGGAAAAATTGGTCTATCAATGCAAATCTTGGGCTAACCTCCTTTTTTGGGGACCTGAGTATTTACGATACGGACCTGATCAGCAAGTTCTCGAAAGAAAGCGGACCAGCATTTGGCGGCATCCTTACAAAACAAATCAATCCCAAATTTGGTGTCTCCGGACAGATACTTTTTGGAAACCTGAAGGGTGCAAATTATAGTGGTATGTCTTTTCAATCAAGTTTTATAGAATATAATTTTCAGGGACGGCTGGATCTATTAAATATTTTATGGCCTGAAAATCTCGCAAATGTTGGAATAGTGGCATATGGAGGAATCGGTCAATTTCTGTTCAGCACAACGAAAAAAACTATCGTAGAAGGTGTTTCAGAAACCTCAGTGAGTAATACCGGCGTTCCCGAATTTGTTTATTTTTTCGGTACTGGGCTTTACTACAAAATCAACGAAAAGTATAGGTTAACTTTTGATGTTGCACTAAGACAAGCTCAAAATGACAGACTTGACAATTATGTGAGGAATGATAATTATGATTATTACACCCACATTGCTTTTGGATTTACCTATCATTTTGAAACCGGCAAAACAAAAAAGCACCGGGTCATCCGTGGAGGAAATACCAATGGAAAATTTTTCAGGCATTTACCTATGCGGAGAAGGCGGTAAAAGGATCAGGTGCCGGACAGACAGACGAGGGGGTTGCTAGAATTTATAGCTGAATCCGGTAAACCAGGATAAATAGTATGGATGGTAGTAGACCTCACTGTTCTTATTGATAGGATTCAAAGCATACCTGAATGTTGGTTCAAGACTAAAAGATAACCTTGTTGAAACATCATATCCTAAACCAATTCCAATACTTGAGTTTACAATAACTGAATTCAAATTCACTGCAAGACCTATGTCATGTTTTTCTCCTTCTACTTCCAGCCATGTTTGATTCTTCAGAAGATATGCCGGGCTCAGTCCCCCGGCAAGGTTAACGAAAAACCTGGTATCGATCACACGGTATTTAATTAATAAAGGTACTTCAAACAGATCAAATTGCTGAATCAGCGATACGTTGTCAAGTTGCAGTTCTCCAATATCATCTTTTGGGGGGCTCACTTTTTTAACGTCATCAGGAACTTTTTCATAGGCTATATGAATAAATCCGGTTGAAGTATTGATAGCCACAAGTTGATATTCATTGTTCACAAGTTCGAATTTCAAGGCATCATTGTTGATTTGTCCGACCCTGGCGTAATACAATCCTGTTTGAAACCCCCATCTTTTGCCTGTTTTGAAATCAATGTTGACTCCGCCTGAGTAGGAAAGCAGCGCCTCCTCTGCCATGTTGAGTTCATCTGTGTGATCTGTGCCACCAATACCGGAGTATTCATAGTTGGTGCTGATCTCCCGGTATGAATAGGTCGGGGCAAATTGTGCTCCAATCTTCCATTTAAGTTGCTCCGCATTGGTTGGAGGCAATGGATCATCATAAAGAGCGAAAGCTTGGTTATAATTTAACAGATCTATTGGCTCTTCAATGGTTTTTTCAATGGATTCTATTAAATAAGCGGGATCATGGTGTGCCAGTCTTTCACCAGATAATTCAATGCTGGATGGCTGGATGGACACAATCAATGGAATAGTGGATTTATTATGGAACTGAGAATCTTTTGCCCCTGAATTTCCAGCTAAAGCGAAAGTTCCGGTGTATGACGAAAGAATTTCTTTCACGTCTTCAATCACTGCAATTTCTGCAGTCTGATCCGATGAAGCGGAGGTTTTAATTTCAGGGTAGGATACAGTGTCCGTCAAAAGAAAATTTCCTTCTGTTTCCTGATTTGTTGTTGATTCGGAAAGATTATTATCCGTAAGGAATGATCCGGAAGAATAAAAAGTCGCATAGAAGTATCCAGCCCCGAAAGCAATGAACACCAGAAGAGATGCCGCAATCAGCCGGATGTAGAAAATCTTTCTTTGTTGCCCGATAGTATTCAAATCCCTCTCAAGTCTCTCCCAGGCATGCGGAGGCGATTTCGTACGGAATCCTTTTATGGATTCGCGGAACAAAAGGTCTATGTTTTTTTTCTCATCACTCATTTTACCTCTTTTTTAACAAGAGTTGATTTGTAATATTCCTGCTTCACCCTCTTCTGCAAAATATTCCTTGCTCTTGACAGGTTTGATTTGGATGTTCCTTCTGTAATGTTGAGCATTTCTCCAATTTCCTTGTGTGAATATCCATCAATTGCATATAGGTTAAATACCATTTTATACTTGGGGGGTAACCCCTGAATCATCGTTACAATATCACTGGCTGTTAGATCACTAATAACTCTTTCAGGATCAATATCATGCTCTTCTTCAATCTCATCCCCGGTTGCATAGAGGGGATACTGCTTCCTGAACTTTTCCAGCGCTGTGTTGATCATGATTCGCTTTATCCACCCTGCCAAAGAACCTTTGGATTCAAACTGATCAATTTTCAGGAAAACTTTCATGAACCCTTCATGAAATGTATCTTCTGCCTCGGTATAATCCTTTGAATAATACAGGCAGGTTCCAAACATCTCGTCTGCAAAATGGTCGTAAAGCCACTTCTGTGCCTTGCGGTCACCTGATTTACAACCTTTTAGTATTTCTTCAAGTTCAACCTGTTTCATCCGGTTTTACTGAAATGATTTTATGCAGTAAAACCACTAAGTTACATAAAAATTGTTCACCTGTTGGTTCTCATTAGATGAACCGGTCGAAAGAAGGGTTGCGTGGAAAAGTGTGATCACAATTTTTTATGGAGTATGAAAAGAATAGTTTTTTTTTGAATTGTGAACGCAACCCGGTAAATCCAATTCACATCTATGGGGAAAGGTTAATCTAAAAAACGAAAGTTCCTATGACAGTTCTGAAGCAAATAATTACTACAGCGAACAGGATTTTTGTGAAAATAGATCCTCACTTTATTCTGCTACTTCTGGTCATTATGTTTGTGGTTCTGCTTTTTGCTGCAGAGAATGTGGTTAAGCTGACAATAATGCCATAATAGAGACTTCATAGTAAATAACAGATTAAAAAGTCTTCTTCTGAAAAAAAGTCCGGTAAAACCGGACTTTTTGTATAAGGATGACCATTATTTGTGATCGTGTCCACCTTTCTTACAACATTCAGGCAATTTTTCATAAGCCCTGAGATCGGCTTCCAAATCATCAGCATCATATCCGATTTTAGTAACTGCCCTGCGCAACGTCTCAGGGTCTGTTTTTTTCTCATTGTAAGTTACCGTGAGAATTTTTGTATCAAGATCCAGTTCCACGGCCTTAACTCCTTTTTCAAATGCCATGTTTTTTTCGATACGATCTTTACACATTTCGCATTGTGCCGACGTTTGTATTTTCACTTCTCCATCCTTTTTTTGATTTTTTTCTACCGCTTCCTGACCAAGGGCTATGTACCCAGTAAAAAGCATAACTGCTATCATCAGTGTTCTCATTTTTTTTTTGTTTTTAATGGATATAATATTTAATTCCTGCATAAAATTTTCTTCCCAAAAGTGGACCCCAGATCAAAGACGAATCAAAATACGCTCCAAAAGGATCATCAGCAGCTATGATGGGATCATGCTGAACAAAATCCGTCAGGTTCTCAGCACCGGCATAAATATTCCAGTTTCTGAAATGCCTGGTGATTTGTGCGTTCATAATGGTATAAACGGGTGAATTTTCAGGTCTTCGGTAGTTTTCTGGATTCGCGGATGTCGAAGGAATTCTTGAATCGCCGTTGAACTGCGCTGTGTAATCAAATTGCCATTTTTCAAGGTTGGTTTTATATGAAAGACTGGCAAGTCCCTTATACCGGTTCACCAGCGGTTCCCTCTGAAGTCTTTCATTAATTGTCATCCGGACATCGCTATACCTGAAAGCTGCAATCACATCCAGCCTGGGGATCAATTCATAAAAAATCTCAACCTGGTAATTGTTTGAAAAAGATTGTCCGTTTAAATTGTAAATGTAAATTTCTTGCGCACTTCTGTCCCGGTCGATGATCATCTGGTTCAAAAAATGGGTGCGGTAGAATTCAATATTTATATTCAGTTCCCTCTCCTTAATATCAAATATTTGCATCATGTTAATCCCATAGTTCCATGCTTCTTCCTGCCGGATACCCGTCTCCATGATGATCCTTCTTGAACTTGCAAGAATAAAGCTGTTTTCAGCAATGATATTGGGAGATCGGTATCCTTTGCCGGCTGAGGATCTGAGGATGGTATGCGGAGTAAGATTATATTTCAGGTGAAATCTTGGTGTATAGAAAGTACCCCAAATATTGTGGAAGTCACTCCTGATCCCGGCAAGAATGGTGAGATTATTTTCATTGGTAAAGGTATACTGTAAAAAGAGTCCCGGAACATGCTCTTTACGGTTAAAAATGCTGTCGTTGAGCGATTCCTGATAATCATCATAATTATAACTGACTCCAGTGTTGTATTTGTGGTGATGAGATCCAAGATTTGATTGAAAAATCAGGTTTGCATAATAGTTTTTTTGCAGGGCATCATAGCTGTTCAATCCAAAGTAAGAGCTTTGATCATGGTAGGTGAAAGTATTGATAAATGCCAGACTTGATTCCTGTGAATTCATAAAAGCATAACCGGTTTTCCCCCAGGCTTCATATCGCCGGGTCTTTATATTGATGCCATAAAACGATGACTGGATAGGATTTTCTGATTTATCAAATTCAATTTGTCCTCCGGTACGATCCTCATCAATTACCCTAAACCCAACCTGTGCCATATGCCGTTCAGTTGAATATTTCCAACGGTTGAAAATATTGTATTGCCTGGTGAGAGGGTCATCAAGGAATGTATCACCATTATGATCAACTTTATTGCTGAAGTCTCCAACATGTCCGTACAACATGGTTGACCATTTTTCATTGATTTTTACAGCACTGTTGAAATTGGCCTCCAATCTTCCTTCATGATTGACGAATGCATTCAGGTAAAGCTTCTCAGAGAGATCAGGCTTTTTGAATTCAACATTGATCTGTCCGGTAATGGATTCATAACCATTGACAACCGTAGAGGCACCTTTTGAGACCTGGATGGATTCCATCCATGGCCCGGGAATGTAGTTCAATCCAAAAGGTGTCGACAGACCACGGAGATTGGGAATGTTCTCCGTCATCATTTGTGTATATTTACCGTGTAACCCAAGCAGTTCAATTCTTTTAGCACCTGTAACGGCATCACTGTAAGATACATCAACAGATGCATTGGTCTCAAAGCTTTCTGACAAGTTGCAACAGGCTGCTTTCTGCAGTTCAGCACTTGTAATGGTCTGAACCTGGATTGGATTTACCTGGGAAACAAAGCTTGACCTTTGCCGGCCGGTGACAACGAACTCTTCCAGATCAAGCGTTTTTTCAAGGACAATTTCAAGATCATCGTCAAGCGGGGTTACACGGACAGAATCATTCCTGTATCCGATGAAACTTGCTATGAGTATCTGTGTTCCGTCCAATGGCTTGTCAATTTTGAACTGACCTTTGTTATCCGAAACGGTGCCTGATTGAGTACCTTCCCAATAGATGTTTACGCCGGGAAGCATTATTTTAGTATTGTCATTTTTTTCGTAAACCCTGCCTGTAATCTGCTGACCATAAGAGTCTTTCAGCAACCATGACAGCAAAACAATAAAGGTGATTATTAAAATCGCTTTCATTTTTTAGATATTCCTTATAATTGGTTAAATACAATGATTACATTACCTGAAAAAATCAGGATATCAATGGATTAAACCAATGGAATATCAAGTTTTAATTGGTGGATTGAGCTTAGAAGTTCCCTGCCAAAAAGGGGAGGAGGGGGCAAATCATTAGAACACCAGGCTAAAACCCTCCTGCCTGCTGCACTAGTTAGTGGATCAATTAAATCATAGAATATGCTCTGAACCGCCAAAATAAATTTTGCAGTCTGGCGCAGTGATTTTGTATATTCAAAAGAATCTGTTTTCAGGAAAAGAAATTCATCACTGCAGCAATCCTCATGCGAACAGGAAATAAACGCTGCATCTTTGTTGCCAATGGTGGCTGAAGTGCAACAATCAGATATTTCTCGATTTATAAGGTCCGGATCGCAATGGCCTGTAACTGTATGTTCGCAGCAGGTTGCCGGGATCAGAACCGATTGAAAAGTATTTCCGGTACACAAACAGTAATGCTGGTAGAGTCCGATACCACCCGCGGTACACACGAGTAATACGGAAGTGATAATAACCGCAATATGTTTGAGCAGTTTTTTCATATTCCGCAAAAATAATTGATCATTCCAAACTAAACAATTATTCCGCAGAAAAGGTTGTTAACGGAATGTTAATGTTGTTAAACTTATTCAATTGATCTAAATCCTGCCAAAAATCTCCTCCAACCGTTTTGTCCTGAATCTGAAAATTCCATCCAACTGTCTTTTAATGAAAAGTGCATTGGCTATGTTACCAAAAATACCGAATGGTACCTGATAATTCACAATATCTCTCATAAGAACGCCTCCATCAGCAGGTGCAATATGATGCTGATGGTGCCACATCTTATAGGGTCCAACCTGTTGCTCGTCAACAAAGTACTTAAACTCCTTTAAATGGGTGATTTCTGAAACCCATCTCATTTTTATGCCGGCCAGTGGTCTTACATCATAAGCAATGATCATTCCCGGATACATTTTCTCAGGAAGTTCTTTGGTCACGATGTCAAATCCCATATATTCAGGTGTGATTATTTTAAGATTCCGGGGTGATGAAATAAAATCCCACACGTTTTCAATTGAGGAAGGAATCTTTTGGGTTTGATGCAATGTGTGAACAGCCATGATTATTATAATTTTTAGGTTGATACTCCCCTTGCAACAGGCATCGCCTGACTGGTGCTGAATAGAAAGCCTGGGAAGCAATGTCACCTCACAAACGAAAACCTGCCACTGGCAAGATACCTGACGGCAACGTAAAGTGGTTGAATAGGTGCTTCACTGATGATTTCCAGTGTTGACTTTGAATTGCTTACATATTTAATTAGCCTTTAACGTATTCAAAGATATTGAAAAAACTTTTATAAGGAAAAATTGTTATAATAGACTGAGAAAATAACAGCACTTGATTTTTTTGCATAACATTAAACATAACCAACATGAAAAAATGGATCAAGGTTTTGATTGGCCTCTTTATTCTTGGGCTGATTGGAGCAGCTCTCGGGTATAAATTTATTTATAACAAACCTCATAAAGATTATGAGAAAGCCAAAGCCGATTTCTCTGTGACTGCTGATGACTTGTTTTACGCCTATTACAACAACAGGACAAGTGCCGAAGCAGAATACAATGGGAAAGTGGTCGAGCTAAATGGTATACTTGATAAAATTGAGACCCCAGGGGATCTCACCATTGCTGTTTTTGTGATGGAGGAAGGCATGTTCGGGGATGAAGGAATCAGATGTACAATGCTTCCAAACCATAGCCTGGAGATCAGCAATTATATAGGTAAAAACCTGACAATCAAAGGATTTTGTACCGGTTATAACGATACTGATGTCATCCTTGAGAAATGTTCAGTTATTCCGCAATAATTCATTATCTATAAATTTTTGAAAATTAATGACAATGACAACAAAAACGTTTGCATTATTATTCTTCTTGGCTTTTGCAATCCAAATAGCCTTTGGTCAGAAATACATGACAAAGAACGGACACATTAGGTTCTATTCCGAAACCCCCATCGAAACTATTGAGGCTCATAACCGGCAGGTCAACAGTGCGCTGGATCTTACCAGTGGTGATTTTGTCTTCAGGGTGCTGATGAAATCCTTTGAATTTGAAAAGGCTTTGATGCAGGAGCATTTTAATGAGAACTATGTTGAATCGGATAAATTCCCGAATGCCATATTTAATGGGAAAGTATTGAATATTGAAAGCCTTGATTTAACATCAACAGAAACGTTTGAAGCAGAAATTGAAGGCGATCTGACCATTCATGGGGTAACCAGAAAAATCAAAGAAAAAGGAGTTTTTACTACTGATGGTCAGGCAATCACCGGACATTCCACCTTTATTGTTAAGCCGGCAGATTATGATATCAAGATTCCAAAGGCTGTTGTCAATAACATTGCTCAGGAGATTGAAGTTACTGTGAATGTGGTACTTGAATCACTTTGATCTTGTTTGCATGGTCTTAATTTTCATTTGTAACAATTAACCTGTAATTATCAGAATCATGAAAGCAAACATGGGCTCAGCAGATCGCATCATCAGGCTTACCATTGCAGTGGTGTTGGGAATACTGTTTTTTACAAATATAATCACCGGTACTCTGGGGATTATTCTTCTTGTAGTGGCCATTGTTTTTCTGGCAACAAGTCTCTTCAGTTTCTGCCCCGGATATGCTATCCTGGGTTTTAGTACCTGTAAAAAGAAATAGTTTTTCTAAATGTGTGCCATGAAGAGGATTGGTTGTTAAGCCCTTTTCATTGCTGTATCGGGGTCAATGGTTTTCTCTTTCTAATTTGGAAAAGAAGGTAAATCAAAGCAGTGGAAAGTATAACACTACTTATGATCACTATAGGATGCTGATTGGCGCCCAATGCATATGCGTCGGTTTGTATAACACCGGTTTCATAAAGATATGCGGCAACAACTGAAATGCCATTGAATACAAAATGAAGTACAATGGGAATCCAGAGGCTTCCTGACCAGATAAATATATAACCGAAAAATATTCCCAGCAGCATTCTGGGCAGAAAACCGTAAAACTGCAGGTGCAGTGCACTGAACAGTAACGCTGAAAGTATCACGGCCAGATGAATATTTCTGAACAGCTGTATGAAAAGTTTTAGAATAACTCCTCTGAAGAGTAACTCTTCGCCTAAAGATGCCAGAAATGCAATGATGATGAGATTGATCATCAGACCCGTTATGGTGTCAACTTTCAGGAAAGCATCAGTGATCAATTTTGCCTGATCTTCAGCATGGCGCATCCAGTTTTCAATATTGTTTAAAAAATCCGGGAGCTTTATCTGCTCGTTGAATTCAACCAGGAGATTGATAAAAGGAATGGAGACAATGATCAAAACCAGTGAGAATGTAAGCATTAAAAGGGTGAATTTTCTGTCGAGCTGAAGGTAAGCAAGTGGCTTTCTGTTGGCAAGGTATCCAAAAATAAATGCAGGCAAGACGAAGACCCCGATCTGATTGATGGCCTGGAAAAATTTCAGCAGATGGATGCCGTTGGTGTTGGAAAAAAGATCCGTCTGGGTTAAATTCATGATTGCATCCAGACCAAAAAAAGGAATAGCAAGGAGTGAGCCCACCAGCAAAGTAATCAAAAAGCAGATGGCGATGATGAAAAGCAGGGACAAAAACTTCTTGATAAAGGGCATCCCGTCCAGTCGCGGCAGGATCTGATCTGTATTCATAAATCCTCTTTTTTTTGATGAATGATTTATTTGTTGCATTCAAATAGTTTTTCTGCAGCAATGAAAGCAGCATCTCTGAATAAATCCGTTATTTCCAATCCTTTCTGAAGATGCACTGCATGAAATCCAATACTTTTTGCAGTCCTGATATTTTGTATGGTGTCGTCGATAAAAAGTGTCTCCTCCGGCCGGATGATTTCATTTTTGATGAGCAATAGGAAAGGATCCGGGTCAGGTTTCCTCATGCCAATTTTGAATGACCAATAAACTTTATGGAACAGCAATTCAAAGTCAAGCCCAAACAGATGCCTGAATTCAGGTATGTAATAATTATAATGAATGATGTTTGTATTGCTGAGAAGATAAAGTTTGTAGCGGGTCCTGAGCTCCTTCAGAAGTTCAATACGTTTTGGCGGATAATCGTCAATAATTTCATTCCAGGTTTGGTCGATGGTCGCATCAGAAAGGTTTAATTTTATGAGATTCCTGATCTCGTCCCTGAATCTGGCAGGTGTTGTTTCACCTTTTTCAAATGCCCTGAATAGTTCTGATTGTGAAGCCTGATTAAAAAGATGATCAAATTGGCTGATACCCAAACGTTTGAATGCCTGCTCAACCCGGTAATGATCAATATTCAGGATCACACCTCCAAAATCAAATACAATGTTTTTTATCACCGGCAGTAATGGCTGCTTATTAACTTCCTGCATAATATTTAGTGAGGTTTCAAAAATAGTGAAAAGAAATTTCAGGTTGGTTTTTTTGGTACAAGTGAAATAATATTAATTTTGCAGCCCTCAAAAGCAAGGTTCTTTTTCAAACTGACCCATGGTGTAACGGTAGCACTGCAGATTTTGGTTCTGCCTGTCAAGGTTCGAATCCTTGTGGGTCAACATTTAAGGCACTTGCATGACATTTGCGATTGCCTTTTATCATTTAAACGGATGCTGGGATGATTATTTTTCTTCAAAAATAACGGTTAACACTGTTTGCCCCACTACCTTCAGGGTTTGTGGGCTGATGTTTTCCATGGTATCGTTCATGGTGTGCCAGTGATCAAAGAAACTCCTGTTCGATGATTGTGAATCGAGATGAATGATGTTAATGGTTGGAATTTTCAATATCTCGTTGATATATTTGTGATCATCTTCAATATATCCGCCCTGTTCGAACAGAAAATAATCCTTGAATCCTATCCGGTGGGCTATATTCCATACATTCTTCAATAAGCCGGGTGCATAAAACATGGAGAACCCCTCCATTTTAAACTTGGCATCAGTTGCCCCCACCATATCGAGTAAAATGCCAAACCGGGCATGGTAATTTACCTGGTGCGGGTTTCTTGACCAATACTGGGATCCCAGTGCCCACCAGTCACCCTGCCCCCGTTGCTGGGCATCTTGCGGAGGCCCATAATCCTCAAGGTCAAAAAACAGAATATCTACACCAATACCTGGCCGGGTTGAGGCCAGTTGTCTGGCGATCTCAAGCAACACACCCACACCGCTTGCGCCATCGTTAGCCCCGTCAATCGGTTTGTTGTGATTGGCCGGGTCAGGGTCATAGTCAGCAAAAGGCCTTGTATCCCAGTGTGCACACAAGAAAATTCTATTGGTCTTTTCGGGATAAAAAGATCCTATGATATTTTTTCCGTTCAGGATTGTGCCATTGAAAGCACGGGCGCGGAAAGACTGCATGATGACAGTATCGGCAAAACGCTCCAATTCAGAAAAAAGGAATGCTGCACATGCTGCATGTTCGGCCGTGTTGGGAACACGGGGTCCAAACTGCACCTGCCGCTCGACAAAATGATAGGCTGAATCCGCATTGAATTCAGGTACCCTTACAGGGTCTGCGGCCCGCTTTTCGGGGATCCGGGCAGGTTTCTGATCGCTGCTGCAACCAGTATGTAATGCTGCCATCAATATAATTACGCAATAACTCAGATGTTTCATTCTTCAGAATGTTAGTGTAAATGCTGCCCCTTCGCCGGGTTTAGATCTGACAGAGATTGAGCCTTTATGCAGATGCATGATCTGCCTTGAAAGGCTCAGCCCGATGCCAGAGCCATGCTTTTTGGATGTAAAGAATGGCATAAATATTTTTTCAATGATGTCTTGTTTGATTCCTGTGCCATTGTCAGAAACCTCAATGATTGTTTTGTGGTTGTCGTGAAAGGCTTTCAGTAAGATCCTTGGGTTGTCAGCTGATTTTACAGCATCAAGCGAATTGAGCAGCAGGTTAATAATGACCTGATCAATCAGATCCGGATCAGCAGTTAACATCAGATCATCCGGATAAACAAGGCATTGACAATCAATATGGAGTTCATCCATTTTTTGTTTCAGCAGTTGTTCGGCCCGTTCAAATGCCTCTTTGACAGGGAAATACCTAAAATTTGGCTGTGGGATTCGGGTAAGGTTCCTGTAAATGTCAACAAAATTCAGCAGACCATTGCTTCGTTTCTGGATTGTTTGAATGGCATAATCAACATTGGCAACCTCCTCCTGACCAAGCTTGTTCAACTTTGGAGTATCCTGAGAGGTATCAATGAGCATTTCAGATATGGTTGAGGCAAGGGATGAGATAGGGGTGATGGAATTCATGATTTCGTGTGTCAGCACCCTGATAAGTTTCTGCCACGACTCAATTTCTTTCTCTTCCAGTTCAGCATGAATATCCTGGAAAGCGACCAGTATATATTCTTCGCCGCGCATTCTGAATTCAGTTGCATAGATGGAGAGTTGTTTTAATTCATCCTCTGCAAAGATCTTGACCAGAATTTTATCACCAGCCCTGAGCTTTCTCAAAGTATCCGGAAGGTCCGTTTGCACGGTATTCAATTCTCCAATATTGCGGATCAGGTTTTTCCTGAAAAGTTTCCTCGCAGCTTTGTTGTACATATCCACTTTTCCATTCCTGTCGAAACACAGAATACCTATATTGATGTGTTGGACCACTGTTTGCAGGTAATTGTAATGCTCCTCTTTTTCAGTACGGTACTTCTTAAACTCATCCAGAACCCTGTTAAAGGAGAGATATAGGGTCTCAAAGCTTTTTCCTTGATTTTTTTCAGAAAAAGAGGTTGAAAAGTCGGCATACCGGATACTTTCGAAAAATTGTGACAACTTCAGGTTCGTTCGGTTCACATAAGCAATGAGGGCGTAAGTCTGCAATGCAATCAAAAATCCCAGAAAAGCGCTGCTGATAGCATGTTTGGCAACGGATATTACATAGACAAATAGAAATATACTCGCTGTGATGAGGAGAATTCTCAGGATTATGGCTATATAAAAACGCTTAAATATCATATTTTTCAAGCCTTCTGTAGAGTGATGCCCTTGTTAGTCCAAGCTCCTTTGCGGCTTTGCTGATGTTCCCGCCATGCTTGTCTACTACTTTTCTGATCAGCATTTTTTCAGTCTCCTCAAGGTTTGTTGAAATATGACTGAGCTCTGGTACGTTCTGATCTTCCAGTTGGGAGAGGAAAAAATCTTTGGGTTCAAGCACATTGGATTCACCCATAATAACAGCCCTTTCAACAGCATGCTGCAATTCACGGATATTACCGTTCCATTGATGTTTTTCAAGCCGTTTGAGCGTGGAAGCGCTGACTCTTTTAGGTCCTGTGTTGTATTTTTTGCAATAGATATTTAGAAAATGATCAATCAATACGGGTAAATCTTCCAGCCTGTCGCGGAGCGGAGGAACTTTAACCTCCACTGTATTGATCCTGTAAAGCAGATCCTGCCTGAACTTGTTTTCATTCACCATTTGATAAAGTGGCATATTGGTGGCACAAATCAACCTGACATCAATGGGGATTTCAATGCTGGTTCCAAGGCGGACTACTTTCCGGCTTTGTAAAACACTGAGTAATTTAGACTGCAGGTTAAGAGAAAGGTTGCCAATCTCATCCAGAAAAATGGAACCCTTGTTGGCTGCTTCAAATCTTCCTGCACGGTCTTCTTTGGCATCAGTAAATGATCCTTTCTTGAAGCCAAACAACTCACTTTCAAACAAAGACTCGCTGATTGCTCCCAGGTCA
>JBLRXC010000072.1:0-13873 GCA_047920975.1 Bacteroidales bacterium
GTCGCAGTCTGACAGCGATCTTTTCATTCCCAGTAATACCGAATGCGTCAATGGTGGTGTGCATGTGTTCTGATTCATATTGCCACGGGCACTCGCTCAGTTCAGCAGAAGTTATACGCTCTAAACCAGTATTTTCCATTGAAAATGGTTATGTGTGTTTGATATCCTGATCTTCATCGTAAGTGCCAAAGTTAGTAATTTTCTATTAGGTCAACAATCAATTAGACTTCTGCTGGAATATGAGTTGCTTATTTTCCCTCTTTTTTGCGCAAACCACCCATCTCTTTTCAACCGTGTAAAATACCTGTCTGAAAAATTTTTTAGCTTTTTTTCATTTTTTAACCTTTTGAAATCCTTTGGTAACAATCGTTCCCCAGGGTCATATGAATTTTTTTTCTGCAATCCCTTAGCAAATCAAATGCATTCAATGCGCTGATATAGTGATAAATATCAGTATTGATGCAGGTGTTTTTACCTGGTTTTTCATGCGGTGAATTACTCTTGCAGCGTAGTGGTTGGCAGGGGTATTTTTGCGTCATACTATGAAAAAAGTGAAAAAACAGAACGTTATCATCGCCGACAACAACAGATTCTTCAGGGAAGGATTGAAATTCGTCCTGCTGAACCTCGGTAATGTATCCATTGTAGGGGAAGCGGAGAACGGAATGCAATTGCTGCAGATGATGCAGGCGACAGATGCAGATATCGTTTTTATGGATATTGCAATGCCTGGTATGAGTGGCGTTGATACGGTTCAGGCAGGACATCGCGTACAACCGGAAACTACTTTTATTGCCTTTACTTCATTTGAGAACCAGCGCTACATCAGAAGAATGGTTGCAGCGGGTGTGGGTGGATACCTGATCAAATCCTCAGATAATTCTGAAGTGCTTCAGGAGATCGTTGCAGATCGCCGCAAGCGGTTTTTTCTTTCACCCGGAATGGTAAATCAGAAATTGAATTCGGACATATTGAACCGTAAATATTAATAATGTATGAACCCTTTAAATTTTAAAAAGATGAACAAGCAAAAAATTTTAATCGTTGACGACGACATTGATATTATCAATGTGATCAGTACCATTCTTCAGAATGAAGGTTATGAAGTGATTTCAGCCAATGACAAGAATGAAGGCCTTGCACTGGCCAGAAGTGAAAAACCAGACCTTGCAATCCTTGATGTGATGATGACCACACATTATGAAGGTTTTGAGATGGCTGAAGAGTTGCTGAATGATCCGATCTTCAGGAATATGCCTGTTTTGATGCAGACTTCCATTGAAGTGCTTTCCACAACCAAAGGCAGCGTGATGGAGATGGCCAGGGAGTTCAGGAAGGATCCTAAATACCGTGAGTTGCAGGTTATCCTGTTGAGAGATATCATTTCAGGAAAAGCCGGCATAGATTATCGCACACTCGATGGCAGATCAATTTGGTTGCCGGTTGACGGATTTCTGAGGAAGCCTGTGGATTCAAAAATACTCTTACCAGAAATTAAAAATCTTTTGGAGAAAAAGACGATGAATCAGCCTGCCTGATTTACTGGTTCTGACATTTGTAAAGTCTAAAAAATCAATTAATCTGATGCATACATGAAAAGAGAGGTAGCAGAGATTCTGGAAACAAAGCGTGAGTTCAGGCAGGATAGCCTGATTCCAATACTGCAGGAAATACAGAACAAGGATGGGTTCCTGTCAGAAGAATCGGTGGCCAGGGTAGGAAAAGAGCTGGGAATACCAACAAGTAAAATTTATGGTGTGGCCACCTTTTATAATCAGTTCAGGTTTGAACCCAAAGGGAAATATCATATACAGGTTTGCAGGGGCACAGCCTGTCATGTGCTGGGCTCTGCAACTGTATTGAATCAGATTGAAAAAAAGCTGAAGGTTAAGTCAGGTCAAACTACCCGTGACGGGCAATTCAGTATAGAGGTTGTGGCCTGCATAGGCGCCTGCGGATTGGCACCGGTGATATCTGTCAATGGTGAATTTCATGCAAAAGTAACAACCGAATCACTGGAACGGATCATTGATCATTATAAAAGTGTGGAGGCTTGATATGAAAACACTGGTAAACTTTAATGTTAAGGATTTTCTGATGGAGCATGTGCTTTTGGGCAGTCAGAATGATAAGATTGAAGCTTTTGTTGCGGATGAACTGGCCAGGATCCGGCGAGATTATGTGACAAAGCCTGTAATTTATATAGGAGCAGGAACTTGCGGCCTGGGGGCGGGTGCTGAACAAACCCTTTTAGCATCTAAAAAGTATATCCTTGAGCAGGGGTTGGATGCGGAGATCATCCAGGTTGGTTGCATCGGCCTTTGTGCCGCAGAACCGATCCTTGATATTCAGGTCCCCGGGAAGAACCGTATATCATTCAGGAATGTTACCTTCGACAAAGTCGCTGATATCCTGGACCAGATTTTTCATCAGAATCCCCTCCACGAACTCACGCTTGGACAATTCAGGACCGAAATGTCAGAACCATGGTCTGGGGTGCCTTACCTTGACGAACATCCCTTTTTTGCACCCCAGGAAAGATTGGTGCTGAAAGGTTGTGGCATCATTAATCCCGTCGATATCAATGAATACATCGCCCGGGGTGGATACACCAGTTTTTTAAAAACTATTCGCCGTTTCAGTCCGGTTGAAGTGTGTGAAAAGGTTGAAAAGAGTGGTTTGCGCGGTCGTGGTGGCGGAGGATTTCTTACCGGGCGGAAATGGAAATTTGCCAATGGTACAACCTCCGGCCAGAAATATCTCATTTGTAATGCAGACGAAGGTGATCCGGGTGCTTTTATGGACAGGGCAGTCATTGAGGGAGATCCTCACCGGCTGATCGAAGGGATGGCTATTGCAGCCTATGGAATCGGGGCCAGCAAGGGATATGTTTATATCCGTGCGGAATATCCGTTGGCCATTGAGCGCCTGAAGATTGCACTTGACCAGGCAAGGGAGTTCAACCTGCTTGGCAAAAATATATTTGGCAGCAGTTTTGATTTTGAGATCATCATCAAAATGGGAGCAGGTGCTTTTGTCTGTGGCGAAGAAACGGCTCTGATCCATAGTATTGAAGGGTTGCGTGGTATGCCAAGGCCAAGGCCGCCATTCCCGGCGATCAGTGGTTTGTTTGGCAAGCCGACCATTATAAACAACGTCGAAACGCTGGCCAACCTGCCCATCATTCTCGAAAAAGGAGAAGCCTGGTTCGCTTCCATCGGCACCAAAAACAGCAAGGGGACAAAAGTATTTGCACTTTCGGGTAAGATAACCCTAACCGGACTGGTAGAGATACCAATGGGAACCACCATCCGTGAGATCATTTTCGATATTGCCGGTGGTATTCCCAACAACAAGAAATTCAAATCGGTGCAGATAGGAGGTCCTTCCGGCGGTTGCATTACTCCTGAAAACCTTGATATACAAATTGACTATGACTCTTTGCTTAAGGTAGGAGCCATGATGGGGTCAGGGGGCCTGGTGGTGATGGATGAGGATACCTGTATGGTGGATGTAGCCAAATTTTTTATGGATTTTATTCAGCGCGAGAGCTGTGGCAAGTGTATTCCCTGTCGGGAAGGTACAAGAAGGATGCTGGAAATTTTGGAGAGCATTACACATAAACCCAATGGAAACAGTGAAAAAGAAGCGCTGGAGCGGTTTAAAGGCATCATCCAGTTAGAGAAACTGGGAAAAGTGATCAAGGATACTTCTTTGTGTGGGCTGGGACAAACGGCTCCCAATCCGGTGATGAGCACCATCAGGTGGTTCAGGGACGAGTATGAAGCCCATATTTACGAAAGAAAATGTCCCTCCGGCGTTTGTACTGAACTGAGGACATTCAGGATTGATGTTGAAAGGTGTACAGGATGCACGGCTTGCGTAAGAAAATGCCCGACTGCAGCCATCATTGGCAGTAAAAAAGCACCCCACTTCATTATCGAAGAAAAATGTATTGGGTGTGGTTCATGCGAAGAAGTTTGCAAATTTGATGCAGTGCATGTTGTTTGAATATTCATACTGAAAAATGCTAAAGGAAATGAAAATCGAAGTAAACAATAAAATTCTGGAGGCCAATAGCGGCGAAACCATACTTGAAGTGTTGTCCCGGAACGGGATCAAGGTGCCCACCCTATGCCATATGAAGCATTATTTTCCTTCGGGTGCTTGCAGGATGTGTGTTGTAGAGCATGAAAATTCGGGCCGGCTTATCACTTCGTGCTCTTATCCTGCAGAGGATGGTATGAAGATCAAAACCCATACTACACGTGTTGTTGAAGCACGGAAAATGATCGTTGAACTGCTGCTTTCGAACCATCCTGACGACTGTCTCTATTGTGTCAGAAACGGAAACTGCACACTCCAGGATATGGCTGTGGAACACAACGTTACCGAACGCAGGATTTCTGGACCCAAAAACAAATTCAGCAAAGACCTTTCCAGTCCCAGTATAACCAGGGACCCCGATAAATGTATTCTTTGCGGCCGGTGTGTCAGGGTTTGCAGCGAGGTTATGGATGTTTCTGCCATTGATTATATCAACCGCGGAAGCAAAACACTCATAGGTACTTCTTTCAACAAAGGATTGAATACATCGAGCTGTGTAAATTGCGGACAGTGCATTATGGTTTGTCCAACCGGTGCTCTGAGCGAGAAAGGGCATCTCAATGAGATCCAGTTGGCATTGAATGATCCAAATAAGACGGTTGTTGTTCAATATGCGCCTGCAATCTCAGTCTCCCTGGCCGAAGAATTTGGAATGGAGCCGGGCAAAGACATCAATGGCATTATGAACGCAGCACTCCGCAAAATCGGGTTCAATCACGTATTCGACACTACCTTTTCTGCCGACCTTACCATCATGGAAGAGTCTGCTGAACTGATACAGCGGATCACCAACAAGGGTACATTGCCCATGCTTACAAGCTGCTGCCCCGGATGGGTTAAGTATGTGGAGGAGTTTGCTGTTGATTTTCTGCCCAACATATCAAGTTGTAAATCGCCACAGCAAATGCTGGGCGCCATCATCAAAAGCTATTTTGCCGAAAATACCGGTATCAAACCCGAAAATATTTATTCTGTCTCCATTATGCCCTGCACTGCAAAAAAATTTGAAGCACAGCGGGACGAGATGACAAAACAGGGCATCTCTGATGTGGATGCCGTGATGACAACCAGGGAATTTGCCCGGCTGATCAAACTTTACGGGATTGACCTGAATAAATTAAACCCTGAAATAACCGATTCCCCATTGGGTATCAGAAGTTCAGCCGGTAAATTGTTTGGTGCTTCCGGTGGGGTTATGGAAGCTGCCCTCAGGACAGCGTATGCCAAACTTACCGGAAAAGAGTTGATCGGCTTTAAACTGAATGAATTGCGTGGAATGCAAGGCAGGAGAGAGGCTAAAATTTCGATTGGCGATCTTGAGCTTGGCGTTGCCGTTGTAAGTGGTCTTCACAATGCAAAACTATTGCTTGATGAGATCAGGGAAGGGAAGAATGACATTCACTTTATTGAGGTGATGGCTTGCCCCGGGGGATGCATTGCCGGCGGAGGTCAGCATATTGGAGCAGAGGAAGACGCGGTGATGGCAAGGCTGAAAACACTCTACGACATCGATGAACGCGATTCAATAAAAGTTTCGCATAAAAATTCCGACGTAACTGAATTGTATAACAACTATCTGGGTGAACCACTGAGCCACAGGAGTCATCAATTGCTGCACACGGGCTACAAGAAAAGAGATGTGCCTCTGTAAAACCTAAATGTAAAGTCAAGGAAATGAGCGGAACTCAAAATACTAACCTGGTTTATACACTTAAAGACCTTTGCAAGGTCTGCTTCACTTGTGTGCGTGAATGTCCGGTGAAAGCCATCAAAATCATGAACGGGCAGGCGGAAGTGATGATTGAACGGTGCATCGGTTGTGGAAACTGCGTGATGGTATGCAGCCAGGGTGCCAAGGTTTATCACAATTCGAAGCCAGCAGTCATGGATTTGCTGAGGTCTGATAAAAAAGTTGCTGCTATCGTTGCACCCAGCTTTGCAGCTGAATTTGCTGAGATGGAAGACCATAAGATACTTGTCGGAATGATCCGGGAATTGGGATTCAACTATGTGAATGAGGTGGCTTTTGGGGCTGACCTGATCGCACAGGAATATAAAAAAATAATGGACCCCAGGAGTGAAATGCCGCACATCTCTTCCGATTGCCCGGCAACTGTTTATTACATCCGGCAATATCATCCAACGCTGGTACCATCACTTGCCCCTATTGCTTCTCCTATGGTAGCCATTACCAGAGTTTTAAGGAAACTACACGGAGATCAACTGAAGGTTGTCTTTATAGGCCCATGCATTGCAAAAAAGGCAGAATCTGATGAGGTAGACGAAGCGCTCACTTTCACTGAACTCCGGGAATTGTTCCGGGAATTAAAAATTACTCCCTGCAATAGCAATACCGCTGAATTTGATCCCCCGCATGCCGGAAAGGGAGCTATATTCCCGGTGAGCAGGGGACTGTTACAGACAGTGAACAAGTCAGATGATATTGCCGAAGGTAACATCGTTGTTGCAGAGGGCAAGTATTATTTCAGGGAAGCGATCAAGGAGTTTGAAAAAGGATTGCTTGAATCCCATCATCTGGAGCTGCTTTGCTGTCCAGGATGCATTATGGGCCCGGGCATGTCAAGAAATGGCAAGCGTTTTACCAGGAGAACCCTGATCAGCAAGCACGTCAGGACCAAGTTGGATAATCTGGACCAGGAAGAATGGAAAAGATCGCTGCAGGCATTTGCAGATGTGAATTTATCTCAGTCGTTCACACCATCTGACAGAAGAATTCAGAAACCAGGCTTGAACGATATTGAAAAAGTGCTGGTTGATATGGGTAAACTGCAACCGAAAGATCACCTGAATTGTGGTGCTTGCGGATATGAAACCTGCATTGATCATGCCATTGCTATTGTTGAAGGTTTGGCCGAAACGGAGATGTGTCTGCCATTTACAATAGAGAAGCTTCATAAGCTGGTGGATGAACTGAACCTCTCCAATGAAAAACTGGCTACAGCACAAATGGCATTGAAACAATCGGAAAAACTGGCTACCATGGGTCAATTATCGGCAGGAATTGCACACGAACTAAACAATCCTTTGGGGGTGATCACCATGTACTCGAATATTCTAAGGGATGAGGCTCCTGAAGATGCCGCCATCCGGAAAGACCTCGAACTGATTGTGGAGCAGGCCTCACGCTGCAAAAACATAGTGGGTGGTTTGCTTAATTTTGCCCGGAAAAATCAGGTGAGACATGAGGATACCCATATGGAAAACTTTGTCAGGCGCAGCCTTTCATCAGTGATCAATCCCGGGAATATTGAGTATCGGCTGCATAATGCAATGGAGGATCCAATGGTGCAGATAGACCAGGATCAGATGATGCAGGTGCTGACCAACCTGCACAAGAACGCAATTGAGGCCATGCCGGAAGGGGGGATTTTGTCAGTCGATATTTCAGGAAACGGAAAACAGGTGGAGCTTACAGTATCTGATACCGGTGTTGGAATACCAGAGGAGAACAAGGATAAATTGTTTACCCCGTTTTTTACCACTAAAAAAATGGGAAAAGGAACCGGACTCGGTTTGCCGCTGATTTATGGAATTGTTAAGATGCACCGGGGACAGGTGGTTATTACGTCGAATGCTGATCCTGCAAAAGGACCAACAGGAACGAGCTTTAAAATAACCCTGCCCCGTAATAAAGAACTCTAATAATAATGATAACAATGGAAAAAATCAAAAAAAAGATTATGATCGTGGATGACGACATGGACAGCCTGAGCCTCATGAAATTTCACGTTGAAAGTTTCGGGTTTGATACCATGACGGCAGACAGTCAAAAAGAAGGTGAAAAGATGATTGAGCACGAGAAACCTGATCTGGCGATCTTTGACCTGATGATGGAAAATCAGGACAGTGGTTTTATTCTCAGTTATAAAATAAAGAAAAAATATCCTGACGTTCCGGTGATCATTGCAACCGCAGTCACCGCTGAAACAGGGATGATATTTGGTCTGGATACGGAAGAGGAGCGTAACTGGATAAAAGCGGATCAGTACCTTGAAAAAGGGATCAGACCGGATCAGTTACAGCGTGAGATCAATAAATTGTTGAAGATTTAACCCGGCTCCGGTTTATGAACCGCACGGTTAACTTGTTTTCATTGGGTTGGTTTTTTGATGAGCATGCGGGTAAGTGAGGTAGACCAGGGAAATTAAAACGCCCGCATGCTTTTTTTAAAAAGAAAAAGATCATGGCAAAACTAAAAGTATTAATTGTTGATGATGAACCTGGTATCAGATCAGGGGTCATTAGAATTTTACATAACTTCAGGGTGGGCTTTCCATTTATGGATGAAGACTTTGAATTTGAACTCAAAGACGTAGCATCAGGTGAAGAAGCCATAGAGGTGATTGATTCCGGTGATGTTGACATAGTGTTGCTCGACAATAAACTGCCTGGCATTCATGGAATAGAGGTGCTCGAATACATCAACAAACAGCAGTATGATATCGAAGTAATGATGATCACCAGTTATGCTTCACTCGACCTGGCAGTGAAAGCAACGAACAACGGTGCATTTAACTTCGTACCCAAGCCCTTCACGCCTCAGGAGTTACGCTCGGCTATGGAGAATATAACGAAGCATCTTTATCTGAAAAGGATGACCCGTAAAATGAATGAAGATGGACAACAGCTGCGATTTCAGTTTTTATCTGTCCTTTCACATGAACTCAAATCCCCGGTGAATGCCATTGAGGGTTACCTGCTTGTGATGAAGGACAAGCAGGCCGGTTCGGATCTGGATAATTACAAAGTAATGATCGACAGGTCATTGGAACGGATTAAGGGAATGAGGGCGCTTATCACCGATATGCTGGATCTTACCAGAATGGAATCCGGTAAGAAAAGACGGGAGATTACATCATTCGATATAACGGAAGTTTTCAGGGTCGCCAAAGATACTATTGAACCGTTAGCGGTTCAAAGAAATGTGAAAATACATCCCATTGCGGAGGAGGGAATCTATATCAATGCCGATCGTGGTGAAATGGAAATCATCATGAATAACCTTCTGTCAAATGCAGTGAAGTACAACCGTGAAGGTGGCGATGTGCATGTGCAATTACAAAAGAAAGATGGTAAAACTCTGTTTGAAGTTGAAGATACCGGCATAGGGATGACAGCTGAGGAAGTCGCAAGATTGTTTCAGGATTTTGTCAGGATCAAGAACCAGAAAACAAAAAACATCACGGGCAGCGGACTTGGACTGTCCATTGTCAAGAAACTTGTGGATATGTACCAGGGGGAAGTCACGGTTGAGAGCACGCCCGATGTCGGTACTAAATTTACTGTGATCCTGCCGCTAAACTAAAACAAAATGAAATTCACACCAGAAAAATACCGTATTCCTGATATTCCCGGTGAACCTTTTATTGATCCGGCTGAAATAGAGGAGATCCTTGAATCAGCCAAATCAACAGGAGAAGAGGTAAAGCGGATAATACAGAAATCACTTGGCAAACAAAGACTCAGCCTTCAGGAGACCGCAGTCCTGCTGAATACCACCGACCCTGAGTTGGTGGAAGAGATCAGGCAAGGTGCAAAAACACTGAAGAAGAAGGTTTACGGGAACCGCATTGTGCTTTTTGCCCCGCTGTATATAGGCAATAAGTGTTCGAACAACTGTACGTACTGTGGTTTCAGGTCTTCCAATAAGGATGCCGTCAGAAAGACTTTAACCGGCAATGAGATCGTAAAGGAGATTGAGGCTCTGGAGGAGAATGGACAGAAACGGCTGATCCTTGTATATGGGGAACATCAGCAGTATGATCCGCATTTCATTGCAGAAACGGTTAAGCTTGCATACAGTGTGAAGAAGGGCAATGGCGAAATCAGAAGGGTAAACATAAACGCAGCCCCGTTGGATGTCGAAGGATTTAAGGAGGTGAAAGAGGAAGGAATAGGAACTTACCAGGTATTTCAGGAGACATACCATCCGGAGATATATAAAACCTATCACCTTCGGGGCAAAAAGGCGGATTTTAACTACCGGCTGACCTCACTCGACCGCGCACAGCAGGCCGGCCTTGATGATGTCGGGATTGGTGCTCTGTTTGGCCTCTACGACTGGAAGTATGAGGTCATGGGATTGGTAAGACATACCAATCACCTTGAAGCTTGCTTTAATGTGGGGCCGCATACCATTTCATTTCCCCGCATCAAGGATGCTTCTATGCTGACACTGGGACATAAGTATTTCGTGAACGATGAGGATTTTGCGACGATGATTGCTATTCTCAGGCTTGCGGTTCCTTATACAGGGATGATCCTGACAGCACGTGAACCCAAAGAGCTTCGGGATAAGGTGATCCATTATGGTGTTTCACAAATCGACGGGGGAACAAAACTGGAACTGGGCAGTTATTCCAAAAGCCTGAATGAAGAACAGAATTTGAATAAAGGACAGTTCAGGATCAACGACAACCGTTCGCTGAATGAGATAATGGATGAACTGCTTGAACAGGGCATGCTTCCCTCTTTCTGTACCGCTTGCTACAGAAAAGGCAGAACGGGTGAGCATTTCATGGAGTTCTCGGTTCCTGGTTTTATAAAACGGTTTTGTACGCCCAATGCCATTCTGACCCTCGCTGAGTACCTTTGTGATTATGCTCCGGAAACAACTGCTCAAAGTGGCTGGAGCGCCATCGAAAAGAACATTGAGGAACTCGATGGGTTTGGTAATAAAAATGAGTTATTGAAACGAATTGAACGCATCAGAGCCGGAGAACGTGACCTCTATTTTTAAAAAGAATAAAATGAAAAAAGGACGCGACAACAAACCCCATATCGGGATTTTCGGACGGAGAAATACCGGCAAAAGTTCGTTTATCAATGCATTGGTTGGCCAGGAGATTGCCATTGTTTCGAATCAGCCAGGGACTACAACCGATCCGGTAAAAAAATCCATCGAGATATTCGGAATTGGTCCGGCCATCCTGATTGATACCGCCGGTATTGATGACATTGGTGAGTTGGGAACCAAAAGGATTGAAAAGTCGCTCGAAGTATTGAAAATTGTTGATTGTGCTGTCCTGATGGTTTCCGAAAACAGTTTTGATGAATTTGAGATCAAACTGATCGGATCATTCGCAGCATACGACATTCCTTATATTATTGTTCACAACAAAGCCGACCTTTACCCGATAGAGCCTTCCACCGTTGAATGGATCCGTAAAACAACCCAGGCGCCGGTGATCGACTTTAGTTCGTTGAGCCCTGAAAATCTTGAAAAAGTCATTGCCTCACTGAGGGAAACCATACCCGTGTCGCTCTTTCAAAAACAGCCGCTTTTAGGCGATCTGATCCATCATGGCGACTATGTATTGCTGATCACACCCATTGACAACGAAGCGCCCGACGGGCGTATGATCCTCCCGCAGGTGATGGCCATCAGAGATGTGCTCGACCATGATGGCATCAACATCGTGCTGAAAGAGGACCAGGTGGAGGCATTTTTCAAATCCGGGGCCATTACACCCAAACTCGCCGTAACCGACAGCCAGGTCTTCTCAAAGATGAAGGGTATCGTTCCGGAACATGTTCCTTTTACCAGTTTCAGCATTTTGTTTGCCCGCATGCGCGGCGATTTCAACGCTTATTTGGAAGGAACACCAACGCTTGATTCGCTTCAGGATGGTGACCGGATCCTGATACTCGAATCGTGCACGCACCAGGTAAATTGCGATGATATTGGCAGGTTCAAACTGCCCCGGTGGATACAGGATCATGCCGGTAAAAAACTTGAGTTTGATGTGGTGGCGGGGTTAGACAAGGTGAGCCGAAATATGGAAGATTACAAACTGGTGATCCAGTGTGGCGGTTGCATGGTTACGCGAAAACAGTTGATGAACAGGCTGAAACCGGCTATGCATGCACAGGTGGCTGTAACAAACTATGGGCTGGCTATTGCATGGGTCACCGGAATTTTCGATCGCGTAACAGAACCGTTCAGAAAATCATTAACAATTGAAAGTCAGTAATATATTATCGAAAAAGGAGCTCAAACGGGAGGATCTGGAAATTTTACTTTCTGCATCATCCGGTGATGATGTTGCTGCAATTTTCAATGCAGCCGAAGCCATTCGGGAGGAGAAAGTCGGAAAAAAGATTTACTTACGCGGCCTGATTGAGTATTCGAACCATTGTGTAAAGAATTGCTACTATTGTGGTATCCGTGCCGGGAACAAGGAAGTCTACAGGTATAGAATGCAGGAAGATGAGGTGATCGGGTGTGCTGAAACGGCTTTAAAGAACAATTATGGCTCGGTTGTGATACAATCCGGAGAAGAGACTGGCCGGGACTTTGTGAACGCCATTGACAGGTTTGTGCAAGAGATCAAAAAACTTTCAAACGGAAAACTTGGTATCACCCTCTCCTGCGGAGAACAATCGGCCGAAACCTACAGGCGATGGTTTGAAAGTGGCGCTCACAGGTACCTGTTGCGCATCGAAACCTCCGACCCGGTGCTTTACAGCCGGATCCATCCTCAAAACCGGAAACATGATTTTAGCGCCCGCATGGAAGCGCTTAACCGTCTGAAAAACGCCGGTTACCAATTGGGATCAGGCATCATGATCGGACTGCCGGGTCAGACCATCAGCCAGTTGGCTGCCGACCTGCTGTTTTTAAAACATTTGGATGTTGACATGGTGGGCATGGGTCCCTATATTGAACACGAAGACACACCCTTGTTTGCTCAAAAAGACCAACTGCTGGCAAAAGATGAGCGCCTGGAACTTGCATTGCGGATGATCGCTGTGCTCCGGCTGCTGATGCCCGATATCAATATGGCATCATCCACAGCGCTTGATTCTCTGTCGCCGCTGGGAAGACTCAGGGCAATCAAAGCCGGCGCCAATGTCCTGATGCCGAACCTGACCCCGGTGAAGTACCGCGAAAACTATTTCCTTTACAACGATAAGCCCTACCTGACGGAAGCAGGCGATCTGATCAAACGTATCCAGGAATCTGAACTACTGAAAAACTATCAGATTCGATTTAATGAGTGGGGCGATTCGTTGCATTTTAAGAATAGGGTGTAGGTTAAACCCTGGAGCCACATCTTAATAATACCTGCCTGGTTTACACTGAACGTATTTGAAGTGTACGGTGGTGCTGTAAGCTCAATAGAACTGTGAGAGGTTCTCTCCGTCAGTTTTTTTCTGGCGGGGCAGCCTACTCGATGTGTGCTGTGAGTTGCGTAGGCAACGTAATTGTAATAAAGATGGAAGCCGGCCTTCCGGCAAGGATTTTTAGGAGTACTTGTCAAACCACTTCTATAATGGGTCAGAGGCAACAAAGACTTGTGAAGCGATAGAAGAAAAGGCTGTAACAACAGTCAGGTGTGAGTAAGAGAGATGAGCGAAAGCGAACCATCCGATGAAGTGACGAAATGGCCAGTTGTTGTCAAAACCTGATAAATATCGAGGTGTCAGGGAAGAGTGCAGAGGCAACCTAATTACTGTCTGCACGGCAACCGTCATAAAGGAGGCATGACTCTTATTTAGGCTTTATTACGAAACACAGGAAGCCTTATCAATATGTTAAAGGGAAACCTCAAGCAGAACATGTCTGCAAGATTATTACCAATGATTGTTAAGGTGGCGGATGAAGCCGTAGTAGTAATGAAACCCCTGTAATGGGGGTGGAGCGAAGGGCTTCAATTATGCAGTTTGGGATTAACGACAACTTAAAAATTTTAAGGATGATTTTTAATGAACCAACAAAGTCAATTCCCATAACAAAGGTGAT